>DATHJV010000036.1:0-3700 GCA_035489645.1 Minisyncoccota bacterium
TCCAACATATGTGCCTATGTGAGTGCGACCACCCGCTACAGATAAAAACAATTTAAATAAATGATAACATAACTTTTTCCTGTCAGGCTGCCCGGAATTGAACCGGGTCTACATCCTCCCGAAGGATGCGTACGACCGGTATACTACAGCCTGGTGGGCATGAAAAGATTTGGTCACAACTATAGGCTCGACGTCGCTCGCTTATGTCGCGACCCCGCCTCGCAATTCATTCTGCTGAATGAATATAGTTTCGGCTTTAAGTCCCTCCAAAAGCACATCAATGTGCTTGTGGGCATGAGTGGATTTGAACCACCAAGGATTGCTCCATACGCTCCTGAAGCGTACGCGTATACCAATTCCGCCACATGCCCATTATTAAATTGTCGGGGTGCCGCGCTTGTGTCTGGGAAGGAACCGGACACAAGAGCCGGAGCACAGGGTGCGAGGCGGGGTCGCGCAAATTTTCAGCAGAAAATTATGTGTGACTCGAGCCCGGGACCAAAAGGGTAAGAAACTTCGCTTCTCGTAAAGTCGGGGTGCCGGGAATCGAACCCGATCTAGATCCACCCCATGGACCCGTACTACCGGTATACCACACCCCGAATTTGCGCAAAAAATACTTGCGATTATTTGTTGCAGTGTAACCAAACTTACTCAGTTGTTTTGCCATCAAAGTGTTCCCCTTCATCTCTCTCCGCGTCCTGTTTCGTGATGTGTACCGTGCCGTCTTTGTGATTTGGCGGTGAATAAAGCGTATACAACTTCAGCGGTTTATCGATAGATGTATTAATAATATTATGCTTGGTGCCAGCGGGAATGACAACGGCAAAACCGTCATTTAAATCGTGCGCAACATCTTCTAAAACCGCTTGGCCCACTCCAGCTTCGAGGCGGATGAATTGATCCAACTGGTGAACCTCTTCACCGATGTCTTCGCCGGGCTTCAAGCTCATTACTACGAGCTGGCTGTTCTTTGCGGTATACAAAACTTGGCGAAAGTCTTCGTTTTCTAAAGAAATTTTTTCGATGTTAGCGATATAGCCTTTCATACGGTCTATTTTATTATACAAAAACACAAAAAGCCAGACGGCCAAAAGTGCAACTATACAATAAGCCTGGAAATGCCAGAGTCTTCAATGAATGAAAGGGGTATAATTCCAAATTAACCTTTTTTCAACATCGCCTGAGTTCAGCCAGCAAAGCTGGCACGCCGAATTAAATTTTATAAAACTGTCCGTGAAATCCAAAAGGAATGTGATGCGGAACCTCTGCTCTTGCTACTTCAGCAAAAGAACCGGCATCTAAGATTAGCATAAAGGAATTTCCTTTTTTGGCATTCAAAACCACCGAAATTATGACGCCTTCATCTTCTTTCGTCGCGTTGAGAGAAGATATAAAAACTGGTTCTCCGGGATAGCATTCGTCTTCTTTCCAAGTTTTGGAACTCCTTTCTTTAATATCAATTTTTACTAATCTATCAAGAAAATTATCGGGGTTGTTTCTTTCCGAACCAGTTCCATAAACAAAACGATAATTTTTTGTGTTTGATAATTCGTAATTAATTCTGGGGAGTTCGATTGGATCATCTGAAAGGGTTTGATACTTTACTGAAGAATCTGAGAAAGATATTTCATAACGTCTTAGTTCGCCGGCGGAAATCATTTTTTTATTTACATCACCTCTCAAAACATCTAGATAGAGAGATTGAACTATATCTGTATTTGGATATGCAACAATATCAATAATGACTTTGCCATTTTCCTCAAAAGCATTGATGTGATGAAAAGCGAAAAAAGCTTCGGTGGAATATCTGCCTTTTAATTTTCCAGTTTTTCTATCTACCAGTAGAAAATTCGTTCCATTACTTGGTTTCCACTTAAAATTTTCGATAAATGGTTTACCGCTCAATAACAAACTTAATGGATTTATGACAAAAGGATATTCTGCCAACACAACATAGTTTTGGGTTATCCCAAAACTATGCATATATGCCGGTTCTTTTGCAGGAATTGTGCCTATTGTTTCTCTTTTTTTTGAGCCACGAGGAATACGATAAACATTATAAGAATTTAGGGCAGAAAAGTGAGTGAGATAGTTTATTCCTTCTTTCCTTTCAAAATCGTAATGCGGATGTGCTGTGGTGATGATTCCTTTTAATTTATCATCGTATTTTGAGACACCGACGGTTTGAAGTGTTTGCGGATCAAATTCAATTGGTAGAGGAATTTCTGTAAGTGCTACAAATTCGTTTGAAATTCTTGAAATATTCACATTGGCGTTGTCGGTCGGTCTTGGAGAAAACATTTGCGCGAAACGCTTGAAGATAGAACGGCAAGGGTCTGTCGCAAATTCAGAATAACTAATTTCTCCTTTTTCTTTACTATATTTGTAAGCTTTGCTTTCTAAAAATTTATTTGCATAAGAAACTTTGCCGTTCTGAAAAGAGAATTTATGTAGCATTGCGAAACCGTCGAACCAGTGCCTAAGTTTTTTCTTGCCAACCTCAAACTTAGCCGGTCCATTTCTGATTAAAGTTCCAGAAAGCCACGTGGGCAAAGTTCCTTTAATCGGCAATTCTTCTATTGCAATCTCTTTATCAAGAGTAGAAAACCCTAAAGAAAATTTTCTCTTATCCATATTAATGAGTATATCAGCTTTTTGCACTAACTCCGCAATCGCAAAAATGTAAGAAATTGTTTGACTGGAAATAGTTTCTCGCCTTCGAAATCCTTTTAAGGAAATTTATTCGTAAAGTCGGTTACTACGTACCTATGTGCTTTTCCACCTCGCTACGCTCGTACGGAAAAGTCTTTCGATACCCCAACGAATGCAAATCAATTTGCTTTCTCCGTCCCTAGTAATGCGATGTAAAACATTTCCATAAAGTCTTGACGGGATTTTTGGAGGCGGCTAGTTTCCGTACCATGCGCGATACCATTCGCGCATCTGATTTATTTCTTTGTTCAAATTTATCGCTAATTATTTAAACCATTCCTTAAAAGTTTTGGGCCAGCCGATCATAAGAAGCAACGCAAGTGGTGCCCCCAATTAGCGGAGCGTTCTACGAAATCCCAGACTGGCAGACCTACGATCGGGCGGAGTAGTGACGGTGAAAAATCCCCAAAACACCATCCAAAGAAGAGCAGGGCGCACGGGTTTTATAAGAACAAGTATCGCAAGACAAACATCTATAATCCCAAGTAAAAATAGGATTTTTGTTGCCAATTCAGCATCCACAATTCCAAACTTAGAAAACCATCCGATCCAGTCTCGTTTGCCCTGCAAGGCAAAAGCGCCATAACCGATGAATTCACCGGCAACGGAAATTCGCAATATCCATTCGATGAGTTTTGTATTAATAAATATATTATAACTCTATTTTTCTCAACATCATGGCGTTCATCGCGACGATTACAGTGGAAAGCGACATGAACACGGCCGCCAGCGCGGGCTGAAGGAAAATTCCTTTAAATGCCAGTACTCCGGCTGCAAGGGGAATAGCGATGATATTATATCCCGTTGCCCAAAACAAATTCTGAATCATTTTTGTGTAGGTAAGCCGTGAGAGCTTGATAATTTTCGGAATATCACGCGGATCATTTCTCACAAGAATAATGCCCGCAGACTCCATAGCAATATTTGTCCCTGCTCCGATGGCAATACCGAGATCAGCTTGTGTAAGCGCAGGGGCATCGTTTAC
>DATHJV010000037.1:0-8863 GCA_035489645.1 Minisyncoccota bacterium
ATTGATTATTAGTAATTTTCCTAAAGCGGCGCTTGTCCGCCTCTGTAGGAGATCAGCCAAGGCTGAAACAAAAAAAATCTATGAAAGAAATGAAAGCTTTGTGTATGAGGGATAGGGATGCCAACAAGAAGCCGACGATGCAGGTGATGACGAACATTAAAATTGAGGAGAAGAAAGGCAGGTACTTTGCCAAGGGTATCTGCGCAAAATGCGGAGGCAATATGTTCAAGTTTATGTCTAAGGACGATGCAATGGCAATGAAGAAGTAGTCCTACCATAGTCGGACTCAGGGCGGTGAGTCGGAGGATTATTAATTAATAAGGTTCTTTATTTTTGAAAATCTTTTATTAAAAATATGGTAATAAATTTTTTTGCTGTTTTGGTTTGTGCAGTTCTCTCTTTGGTTATTGGCTTCATTTGGTACGGCCCTCTTTTTGGTAAGAAATGGATGGCTATGATGGGTGCCGATAAGCTGAGCGAGGAACAGAAAAAAGAAAAAATGAAAGGGATGTGGAAGCTTTACCTCACCCAGTTTCTGTTAGTGCTTTTTCAAATGTATGTCTTGTCTTGGTACATTGGGACTTTAAGTGATATATCGTCCGGCGTTCATACTGCGTTTTCGGTCTGGATTGCATTTATAATACCCACCTTGGCTTCAGCTTCGATGTGGAGCGGAGACTCAAAAAAAGTAGCCTGGAGCAAGTTTTTAATTCAAGCTGGCTATAATCTTGTTCTTTTCTTAATTTGCGGACATATCTTGGGTGTCTGGATGTAAGGATTGATTATTATTCGTTAATATAAATGTAAAAAATATGGCAAAAGGAGACGGGCATAAAAAAGAGAAAAAGAAACCAAAGAAAAAATAAACGGTAGTAACACAAAAAAGCCCTTTAGTTGAAGGGATTTTTTGTGCTTGACTTAGGTTTTGTCTTCATATATACTTCTTGCTACGCCTTTCCAGTTATGGAATGACGTTTTAAATTTACTCTTCATTGACAATAGAATGAATTGTTGAGAACAGGTGCAAGTCTGTTCTGTTTTTTTGTCCCGACCTTGTGTCGGGATCCCGACAATGGTCGGGAAGTAGTTGTAATAATTTTTAGAGCAAAAGATTTAAACTCTAACTGATGACAAAATTCTTAAGCGAAAACGCTTCTGTTTTTTGTTTTGTTTCGTTCTGAAATTGCGTAGCAATTTCACCCCGAGGGAACTCGAGGGGTAATACCCTTCGACAAGCTCAGGGTAAAAATTGTAAAACAATTTCTAACTTTTATTTAGAGTTTGATCCTAGCTCAGGATGAACGCTGGCGGCGTGGATAAGGCATGCAAGTCGAACGGATTTTTCAAAATCGGAGATGCGATTATATCAAGTCAAAGGTCGTGAAAAATTAGTGGCGAACGAGGTAGTAATACATAGGAACATCCCCCAAAGTCGTGAATAATCCGGAGAAATCCGGACTAATACACGATGGTCTCGCAAGAGTAAAGTTTTAACGCTCTGGGAAAGGCCTGTGCGATATCAGCTAGTTGGCGGTGTAATAGACCACCAAGGCTATGACGTCTAGGGGAGGTGAGAGCCTGACCCCCACCGATGGTACTGAGACACGGACCATACACCTACGGGTGGCTGCAGTCGAGAATCTTCCGCAATGGACGAAAGTCTGACGGAGCGACGCCGCGTGATTGAAGAAGTCCCTCTGGGACGTAAAGATCTTTTATGAGGGAAGAAGTTTATTGACGGTACCTCAAGAATAAGAGGCTCCTAATCTCGTGCCAGCAGGAGCGGTAATACGAGAGCCTCGAGCGTTATCCGGAATTATTGGGCGTAAAGGGTGCGTAGGTTGTTCTGTTAGTCTTTTGTTAAATCCCCGAGCTTAACTTTGGAATCGCAAAAGAAACGGCAGAACTTGAAAGTGTGAGAGGCGTACGGAACTCATGGTGTAGGGGTGAAATCCGTTGATATCATGGGGAACACCAAATGCGAAGGCAGTACGCTGGCGCATATTTGACACTGAAGCACGAAAGCGTGGGTAGCGAATGGGATTAGATACCCCAGTAGTCCACGCCCTAAACGATGATCTCTCGCTATTCGGAGTATCGACCCTCTGAGTGGCTTAGCTAACGCGTTAAGAGATCCGCCTGGGAAGTACGGCCGCAAGGCTAAAACTCAAAGGAATAGACGGGGACTTGCACAAGCAGTGGATTATGTGGCTCAATTCGATGGTAAACGAAGAACCTTACCAGGGTTAGAAATCCTATTGAAAGCTCTTGGAAACTTGAGCCCTCGCAAGACAGTAGGACAGGTGATGCATGGCCGTCGTCAGTTCGTGGTTTGAATTGTACCCTTAAGTGGGCTAACGAACGCAACCCTCGTTGTGTGTTACAAGTGTCACACGAGACCGCCCAGCACCAATTTTGCGATAATATTGTTCATTTTACGTAATATTACGCGAAACGCACTTTTGAAAATAAATTTTTGTCTGAAAGACAAAAATATGAGTTCAGTTTAGTGGCAAAATTGGTGCTGGGAGGAAGGAGAGGATGACGCCAGGTCAGCATGTCCCTTTGATATCCTGGGCTGCACACATAATACAATGGCCCCTACAACGCGTAGCGACGAGGCGACTCTGAGCTAATCGTCTAAAAGTGGCCTCAGTTCGGATTGAAGTCTGCAACTCGACTTCATGAAGCTGGAATTGCTAGTAATCGCAGGTCAGCTAAACTGCGGTGAATACGTTCTCAAGTCTTGTACTCACCGCCCGTCAAGTCAAGGGAGCCGGGAATACCCGAAGTCTCCGCATATGTGGGGCCTAAGGTAAGCTCGGTGACAGGGACTAAGTCGTAACAAGGCACGGCTAGCGGAAGCTGGTCGTGGAATAATTCAATTTGAAAAACGTCCAGCACTTAATTTTTTAAATTAAGTTCTGGATACGTGAGTCGGTATTGTACGCCTCAATTGAGCGTGCAATGGACAATAATTCAAAGTCCTAAAAAGAATTTGACATGAGGCAAAGACCCAAAGTTAAAGAACGAAACAAAACAAAGCGCAGAAACAACAAACACCATTCAAAATTATGGTGTTTTTTGTTGACAAAAATCACAGATGAGTATATGGTATGGAGGTAAAGTTCTTTTTAATACGAGGAGTTCGTCGGAGCAGAAAGTATCTTCTTTTTTTTGGGGATTCTTTCTGCTCTGACGAAATTTTGAATCATCAACAAGTAAACTGCAATAGTCTATGAAAATGAAACTCAAGGATCTCGAAGATGTTGGAGCTCTAGTCGTAAAGTCGATCCAAGAATCTGGCATCGATGTTAATATTTTGACAAAGATATTGTCATTGAAAGGAGGTCAACGAGAAAAGGTTTTGAGCAAGGTCGTTGAGGTTTTTGAGGAGTGCGTGGAAGGTCACAAAAGGACTATGTACTTGGTTAATTCAAAGTCACCGCCCCATCTCGAATTAAACTTGCATTGATAAATCTCAACGGGTCGTGGCGTCCCCTTGGGCGCCTCGGCCAAACTTTTTTGTGCTATACTCAGACCCTAAATGGTTCCTTTAAATATTTGGCTTGTTTCGTCGCAGGTTTTAGCGTGCAAAATTCTTGCAAAATAAAACTTGTGACGAACCGTGGTGGTTTGTCTCAGGGAGTCAAATCATGAACCAAACAAATCAAACAGGGGAAGAAAAGCATCAGTCGTCCGTGCCAGATTCATCTCCTCATGAATGCAAGGGCAATCACCAGTTTCGTGGGGTCATTCGGTCTTGGGAATCTCAAATCCCAGAAGACGAACCTATGAATTTGGAAAGAGAACGCAACTTGCGAATACAATACAGCTGAATCCGGCCGTGGCGTCCTCTTTGGGCGCCGCGGCCAAACTTTTTTATGGTATAATTTTTCAATGCAATCGGTTGAAAAAAAACGAGTCGGAATATTGCGAGGCGGAGCAGGGAAGCAGTATCAGACTTCTTTAAAGAGAGGCGGAAATATTATTTCTTATATTTTCGATCGTTTTCCTGATAAATACAAAATAGTCGATATTTTGATTGATAAGGATCACATTTGGCATCTGGGCGGATTGCCGATAAGCCCCAGCGACCTGTCTCCGCGAGTCGATATCGTCTGGAACACGACGCATCCGAGTTTCTCCAATATTCTAAATAGTTTAAATATACCAAATATAAGCAGCAGTTCTTTTTCGTCGTCTTTAGTGAATAGCCAAGAAATGCTCAGAAAACATATGGTGCAAATTGGCATTTCAATACCTCGCTCTATAGTCTTGCCAATCTATCAAAAAGATTTTTCCGGACCGCCTGAAAAATATGCCATTAAAAAAGCTAGGGAAGTTTTTGGAAAATTTTCCTCGCCTTGGGTCGTGAGATCGTTTATGCCCGGGGAGGATAAGACAGAAATGAATGTGCATTTAGCGCAAACATTTGAAGAATTAGTAGATGCCATATCCGAGGGAGTGGTACGGGAGACAAGTATTTTAGTTGAGGAATTCATTGCGGGGAAAGTCGTCTCCATCCACTGCGTGCCCCATTTTCGCGGAGAAGAATTATATATTTTTCCGACAGTGGAGGTTTTTGGCAATTTTTCACAGGAAGATAAAAAAATGCTCACTATTTTGGCGAAAGATTTATATCATCATCTTGGCGCAAAGCACTATTTAAAATCAAATTTACTTTTGGATAAAAGGGGTAAAGTTTATCTCTTGGATTTCGAGTTCACTCCAAATTTAAAATCCTATTCGCATTTTTCTCAAGCATGCGAGTCCGCTTCCGCCAAGATGCACGATGTGGTAGAACATATACTGGAGCAAGCCTTGTAACTCGGGGCCCATAGTAAAATGGTATTACGCGTCCATTAAATTTTTTTGCCATGATAATATTGCGGACGAATTATAAGTAATTATAAATTTATGGAAAATGTAAATTCAGTTGTGCACTTCGAAATGCCGTACGATGATGGCAAACGAATGTCAGAATTTTATAAAAAAACTTTTGGCTGGAAAACCAAGGACTTGGGTCGCGCTATGAGCAATTATATCCAGGCTACGACAACAGAAGTAAACAAAAAAGGTAATCCAGTAAGAGTTGGCGCCATTAATGGAGGTTTCTATCCTAAAAAACCCCATTGGCCAGAGCAACACCCTTCAGTGGTTAATTGCTGTCATTGATATCAAGAAAACCATGAAAGCTGTAACCGATGCAGGTGGTAAAGTATTGGGTGAACCTATGGAGATCCCCGATTACGGACAATATGTTTCTTTCATAGATACTGAAGGTAACAGAGTAAGCATAATGCAGCCACTGCCTGGAATGTAAAATATATAACTAATTTTCTGGTTATAGTAAAATGATATTACCCGACGCACATTAGGGCCTGTAGTATAGTAGTAATACGCGTCCATGGCATGGACGAGTCAGGAGTGCGATCCTCCTCAGGTCCACCATTTCAGATTTACAGATAAGTTGTTGAAATAAACCCATGGAAAAGGAACCATCATTTACTAATAGAGAAAATCAAGCCGAGACGCTGGAACCAGTTTTGGCGAGTATAATGACGGCCGAAGAATACAGCCATACTGAACATGTAACGCCCTACATTTTTGAATTACAAGCCGGAGATAAAAAACTTCGCTATTTTGGCTCGCCCCATGTGCGCGATCCGCAAAATCCTTTGTTTGCAGAAATTGAGACGGCTTTCAATGAAGTAAATCCCGATATTGTTTTTATGGAAGGTGTAAGTATTCATGGAGATAAAACTGATTTTGATGAAAGAGTGAAAGCCGCCTCACGTGAAGAAGCCATAGAGCTTATGGGTGAGTCCGGTTTTACTCTGAAGCTTTGCGCTGAAAAAGGAATTGAATGGCGTTCGCCGGAACCCACTGATACGGATTTGTATAATGATTTGCTCGCTAAAGGATTTTCAAAAGAGCAAATCTTTGCATGGGATGTTTTTCATATCCTCCCACAATATAATCGGCTAACGGATAAAAAAGGATTTAAGCCTTATGTTCAAGGATTTGTTGAACGATTTAAGCAAGCGACAAATTGGGAAGGATTTGATTATTCTTACGAACGCGCAATCCAGCTCGGAGAGCAGCTTCTCGGCCGATATATTGACGTCGAAAATGAACCGGATGCATCAGATTTTATTGACCCCATTCCGTGGGAGGAGAAAAAGGGAAAGCAGACAATTTTGAACCGGATTGGCGAAACATCCTCACTTTTCCGGGATAGAAAAATTGTTAGCGATATTGCAAATGCGCTCGAAACTCACAAGCGAATTTTTGTCGTTTATGGCGCAAGTCATGCGGCAATGCAGGAACCGGCGTTGCGGAAATTACTAGAACGAAAATAATTTTATGAAAAATAAACGAAATTTGGTGGAATCTGAGAGGGGGAGGTGAGCAATCTATTTCTTTTGGCTCAAGTTCTCGGCCATGCGCGAGATATCCTCACTACGATTGAGAATTGCATCTGCGACGCGCGTCGCTATTTCCGCAGTATGGGTCGCAGAAGTATTTTTGATGAGCTTAAGCTGTGAAACGACACCCAAAGTGTCCTCCCGCATTTGCCGGAGAGTTTCAGCAAGGTTCTTGAGACTCTCGACGCTGTCCTTCTCATGTCTTGTGCGTATTGTGCCGATCGATATGATGCCGATATGAAGCCGGCCGAATAACGATGTGATTCTGGCGAGATCTCGCATTCCTTTGACATCCATACCTATCAAGCCTTCGATTACCGACATCATACGATCGATCTCGCCCGGGTCAATCAAATCAACAAAGCCTTGTTTAGACCGTTCGTGAAAAATCTGAGCGACTGAGCTGAAAGAATTCGAAAGTCGTTCAACGCAATTTTTATACTCCTTCAATGACTCGAGGGATATAGAATTTTCCAGTGGCTTCAAATCAGGCGAAACATTAGAGCCGGATTTTTTTTCATGATCTGAAGCATAGGTATCAGATTTTCTCTCGTAGTTGTCCATATTATTTAAAGGTTTTTTATTCGCTCTACTGATTTTAATGCTTTTCAGATGATATGTCAAACGCAAGTGTTTTTACTGAGTAAATCCGAACTTTTTGGTATAATGATCACACTAATGAATTTGATTTAGTATGAAAGAGGAAACAAAAATTTATACATGCCCTATGCACTCCGAAATTCATCAGGAAAAGGAAGGTCTATGTCCCGAATGCGGGATGAGACTTGTTCTTGTTGCAAAAAAGAAGGTGGGACATGGTGAGCACGACGACTTTAATAAACACAGGGAACATTCAACTAATATATTCAGAGATAAATTTTGGACAAGTTTAGTTCTTTCAATTCCCGTTGTTCTCTATTCGGATGTCATACAAGAACTTTTACGATTCAAAGCCCCGACATTCCCCGGCTCTTTATATGTTCCCTTTATTCTCGCGTCAGTAATTTTTTTTTATGGTGGATGGGTATTTATCGCCTCGGCATTTCGGGAACTAAAAGCGAAACTACCGGGAATGATGACGCTCATTGCCTTGGCAATATCCGTTGCTTACTTGTATAGCGTTTATACTATTCTCTCGGGAGGTACCGAAACTCTTTTCTTTGAACTCGCAACGCTTATCACCATTATGCTTCTCGGACATTGGATGGAGATGCGGGCAGTTTCCGGCGCACGGAGTGCGCTTAAAGAATTATCAAAACTCTTGCCCGATCAAGCGGAAGTCATACAGGGCGACAAGACGGAAATAATCCCGCTTAGAGATGTGAGGAGCGGAGATATAGTTCTCGTAAAACCCGGCGGCAAAATCCCGACGGATGGGATCGTCGTCGAAGGTGTCTCTGATGTGAACGAATCAATTGCCACCGGTGAATCGAAGCCCGTACCAAAGAAACAAGAAAGTGAAGTTATCGCGGGAACGATAAATGGTGACGGCGTACTTAAAATAAAAGTGACGGATGTAGGGGAGAAAACTTTTTTGGCGGGAGTCATGCGTCTTGTCGCCGAAGCGCAAAGTTCAAAATCGCGTCTGCAAATGTTATCCGATAGGGCAGCATATTACCTCACCATTATCGCTGTCGTGGTAGGCGGTATTACATTGGCGGTTTGGCTTGCGGTGTCTAATCCCGCTTTTGCCATTGAGCGCATGGTTGCCGTGCTTGTCATCGCTTGCCCTCACGCACTTGGTTTAGCCATTCCTTTGGTGGCTTCAATTTCAACGACAAAAGCGGCGCAAAACGGTTTTCTGGTTAAGCAACGGCTCGCGCTTGAAGCCGCACGCAACATTGATATAGTTCTTTTTGATAAAACAGGAACATTAACGAAAGGAGAATTTGGCGTTGATGCTATTGTTCCAGTCGGAGCGGAAAACGAAACAAAAGTTTTACAATACGCCACTTCCGTCAATAGTCAATCTGAACATCCCATCGCGCGGGCAATAGTGAAAGAAGCAGGAAAAAGAAATCTAAAAATCCCCCCAGTAAAAAACTTTCAGCGGATTGCCGGGAAGGGTGCAAAGGCAACTATTGAGGAATTTGAAATATTTGTTGGCAGTCAGACACTTTTGTCAGATTTGAAATTAAACCTTGATATCCAGGCACGAACCAAGGTTGAGCAACTTTCCGCGCAAGGTAAAACAATTATATTTGTAATGACCGGTAATTCCTTGCTTGGAGCAATCGCCCTCGTTGATATTATTCGGGAAGAATCGCGTGAAGCAATAAGAACACTGCGCGACTTTGGAATCAAAACAGCGATGATTACAGGTGATAGTGAAGATGTTGCAAAATGGGTTGCCGGAGAATTGGGTATTGACGAGTATTTTGCAAAAGTGTCGCCGGGGCAAAAATCAGAAAAAGTAAAATTGTTGCAAAGGA
>DATHJV010000038.1:0-2995 GCA_035489645.1 Minisyncoccota bacterium
GTTATCCGAAATTTTTAAAGAATTTCCGGGCATTGGCGAGCGGCAAGCCAAGCGTTTTGTCTATTTTCTAATGTCCCGAAGCGGAGCGTATAACGAAAATTTATCCAGCTTGATAACGGACCTAAAAAAAGAGGTGGCGCAATGCAGAGAGTGTTTCAGATTTTTCATCTTAAAGAATAAGCAGGAGAAATTGTGCGATATTTGCGGGAGCGCCAATGTAGATTCCTCTACCCTCTTGGTAGTTGAAAAAGATTCCGATTTAGAATCGGTTAAAAAAAGCCGAGTTTACAATGGCAAGTATTTTATTCTGGGCGGACTGGTGCCGATAGTGGAGAAAAACACCAAAAGCCAGGTACGCATAGAAGAATTGAAAGAAAAAATTAAGAAAAATAGCTTAAAGGAAATAATCCTCGCTTTTTCTCTTTCCCCCCAAGGCGACCATACGGATTCTTATGTCCGAGAACAAATCAAAGACGTGGCGTCCAAGCAAAATATCAAAATCTCCTCTCTCGGCAAAGGCCTCTCCACCGGCACCGAACTGGAATATTCGGATAACGATACCCTCAAAAATGCGTTAAAGAATAGGCAGTAGAAAAATGGATGCTTCGCTTAAATATTTAACTTATATGAAAAATCAGCGCTAAGGGTAAGAAAAGAGATGCAACAAAGAACTGCATAAGTAGAATAGTTATAAAATCTCTAAAAGTTCCCAACTCTAACGGTACATTATTCTTCACAGCGTACTTTGCTCGAATTTTATAACATAGTAGTCCATTAAGCCATCCTACAATAAGCCAAAACGGAACTAAAATCATCCATCCTTTAAAATTTGGTATAGTGGTAATATCTGTATTTGAAAATGTGTTATATGGAAGATTTAAGAATTTAGTAAGAAATTCAATTGGTATTGTATAGAAGACGTTACCAATCATGGGTATAATCCAGATAATTGGGAGAACTGTAATAATTGCCGATTTAAGCACAAATTTATTTTTTATATTCATTTTATTTTATAGAAGTAATTTTAACTTTAAAAAATGGCTGGCGGTGGCCGCTGCGGCGCAAGTAGCGAGACTTTTGTTTGTATTTTACTACTAGAATTTTCCCAGCGCGGCCGATGTCAACAATTTCCGCATTTACTTTTGCGCCTTCTATGTAAGGAGTGCCAATCGTGATGTCTTTGCCATCATCGACGAGTAAAACCTTGTCAAATGAAATTTTATCACCCTTTTTATACTCACCGATTAATTTCTCAATAGTAATAAGGCTCCCCGAGGAGACCTTGTATTGCTTTCCGCCTGTTTGAATAACCGCGAATTCATTTGCATTCATAATGAACAATACTATACGGGATTTTACAAAAAGGCAAGTTATTGTTATGATATTCATCATATGCAGACGAAAGTTATCGAAAAATATTTTTTCTACGGACTGCTGCTGGCAACCTTTATTTTTGCTTTTTTTATCTTTCGTCCTTTTTGGACCGTGTTGGTGCTCGGAATTTCCTTCTCCATCGTCCTTTATCCCATATATGAATGGTTGCAAAAGCGGTATTTGCCGAATTGGCTCTCGGCCCTTATTACTTTGATTCTTTTCATCGTCGTGCTCTGTGGCCCGCTTTTTAGCGTCGGCGCTTTAGTTTTCAGTCAGAGTCAGGATGTTTACACTCTGGTCACCGACAATAGAATCAATAAACCCTTTATCAATAGCATTGAAACGAAAATAAATAATATATTGCCTAAGGGGATTGTCTTTGATGTCGATCAAAAAATCACTGAATTTGTTTCCTATATCTCAAATAATATCGCTAATATTTTTACCGCTACTGTCTCGGCTTTCTTTTCATTTGTTCTAATGCTATTAATTATTTTCTACTCCCTCAAGGACGGGGCGCAGTGGCGCAAAGCGATCATTGTACTAAGTCCGCTCGGAGACCAGGATGATGAAAAAATAATCACTCGGCTGACCCAAACCGTCAATGGAGTTATTAAAGGCTTTCTTTTAATCTCTCTTATTCAGGGCACCGTGCTCGGACTCGGGCTCACCATATTCGGAATTCCAAATGCCGCCTTGTGGGGTGTGGTGGCGGCCATCACCTCCCTTATACCTGCCCTCGGAACTTCTCTAGTCTCCGTTCCGGCGATTATTTTTCTTTTTGCTACGGGGCAAACCGCTTCCGCAGTCGGCCTAGTAATCTGGGTGGCCTTTATGATTGTATTGATTGACAATTTTTTAGGCCCGATTATCGTCGGCAAAAGAATAAATATCTCTTCCCTCTTGATTCTTTTTTCGGTGCTCGGCGGTATCGCGCTGGTAGGACCGGTAGGCATTTTAATCGGACCGCTGACCGTCAGCTTCCTGTATACCCTCATCTCCATTTATCGCAATGAATTCAAACAAAATATCCAAAATACTTTTACATAACACCTTAACCCGCAAAAAAGAGACCTTCGTTCCGATGCATAAAAACGAGGTACTTATGTATACTTGCGGACCGACCGTCCACGACTATGCCCATATTGGGAATTATCGAGCCTATGTTTTTGCCGACACTCTCAAAAGAGTTTTGATTTACGACGGATACAAAGTTAAACACATAATGAATCTGACGGATGTCGATGATAAAACCATCCTTAAATCTCAAAAGGAAGGAAAAAGTTTGAAAGAGTTTACCGAATTCTATGCGGGTGAATTTTTAAAGGATATAAAATCCCTGAATATTGTTAATCCGAAAAAATTTACCAAGGCCACAGATTATATCGATGAAATGGTTGCAATTATAAAAAAACTATTAAAAAATGGCTTAGCCTATAAAAGCGAGGACGGCAGTATCTATTTTAATATCAAAAAATTCAAAAACTACGGCAAACTTTCCGGGCTTTCATTAAAAAACCAGAGGGAAAATGCGTCGGGCCGAATAAAATCCGATGAATATGTAAAAGATAACGCGCAGGACTTTGCGCTCTGGAAGGCATGGGATAAAACGGATGGGAAT
>DATHJV010000039.1:0-5101 GCA_035489645.1 Minisyncoccota bacterium
CTCTTCCAGGTTTGCGCCGGTGACCGACAGTCCGTGGATTACCCCCTTACGTATTGCTGGGGCAAGGGTGATGCCCAGCTGAGCGGAAGACATCGCTCCGGCGACGGCAAAAAACATTTTGCCTCCTTTCTCTAGGTGCTGCCAATATGCAACGAGCGCATCGCGAGTGACGCGCGCGTTGAAGTTTTTGTAATTCTTAAGAATGAATTCTAAGGTTGCCAGATTTGCCATAAAGAAAGAATGCGATAATACAATTGTAGAGTAATTAGAGATACTGTCAATAGATTGACAACTTTCACCACTCGGTGTATACCGAAAGAGTAGGGTGTTCTTTCGAATAAAAACAACAAAAAAAACAAAGAAAGGAGGTACACATGCATCTTTGGTACTGGAACGCAAAGCGTCTGGAAAAGACACTAAAGGAGTTTGTCGGCGGGCAAATGATGATAGACGAAAAGGACGGTTTAAAATTACGAGGTCAGACAAGCCGTTTTATTGTCTACAACAGAGGAGAAAAGAGGATTCTCATCTTTGTTGATTGGTTATGCGAGCGCAAATTTGTGGTAGATAAATTTTGGAAGCCAATACCAAAATGGTTCCCACTGGAACCTCCAACCGCTTTAGTCTCTTCCAATTGGCTAAGCGAACGCAAATATGTATTAGACCAAATGAGTATCGATTCGCCTATAAGAGAATCGTATTTACTCGAACCCCCTTCCGATCCCTTTTTTCTCGACGTCGGGTTCACCACATACTATTCCCAACCGGATGAGGATAGGCTAAAGATGTTTGGGGAGTTTGGCGGAATCTGTCACTTCTTCAGGAAGAACGACCACACTAATCTGGTACGATGTGGCGAAGAATTCGTCCCGTACGGCCAAATTCATCTATTGAAATTAAGGCGAATTTTTGTCGCCTTATTAGCAAAAAAACGAAAATGATTCCGCAATCTCGCAAGGACTGCGGACTCTTTTTTCGAGCGACCTCGTGATTTATAATTTCGCAAACATTTCTTAATTTGTGGCTACAAATAATTTCTCGCCGTCGCTCGAAATTTTCGCAGCCCGCCCCTCGCGGTCCCGCACGCTTGCGGGGCATCGCTGCGGTCTCCACAAACATCAAAAAACTAAAGCCAATTGGTTTTTTATAAAGTTTGTGGCTACAAATAATTTCTCGCCGCCGCTCGAAATTTTCGCAGCCCGCCCCTCGCGGTTTTGCGCGCTCGCAAAACATCGCTGCGGTCTCCACAAAACTTAAAAATCTGCCGCAGGGCAGATGTTTTAAGATTTGTGGACCCTAGCGGTCTCGAACCGCTCACCTCCTCATTGCAAATGAGGCGCTCTACCAGATGAGCTAAGGGCCCTTTTTTCAGGTTCCACATATTGAACGATGTTATAACCTACCTTCAAGGGGGTAATATAACACAAAATGGGACGATTTACTATTGCATATGGAAAATGATTTTTAAGAGCTCCCTGTAGAATGATCTCGGCTTACAGCCGACGGTTTTTAGTCCTTAAATGATTTACAAAGTTTATTTTTATATAAAGGAAAACCCACTGCAAGCAGGGGGTTCCCGTCGAGTGGGTTTTAATGATAAAGAGGTCTATATCTGTCTTTCATTGGTCGCATTGCTTGCTGTAGAGTTTTAAGTGCTTGGTCACGACTAACCAGGTTGTCCTCAATAACTAATTTAGTCTGGGGACTGGAAAAAGGGTTAATCTTTGCTAGACCAATTTTCGAAACTTTTATGCCACTTTTCTCAGCGGCAAGCAAACCTTCTGCTATCACCAATATCGAATCGGGCAGAGCACCTGCCGGCCTCTCAATCTCCGTGATTCCAGACGAGCCGTCCTCGAATAGTGTAACGAGCTGCAATTTCATTGTAAAAGTCCTTTTTGTTTGATGTTGGAATAACTACTTTTAAATAAAGTAGCATACATATTAAAATATGTCAAGTATTACTCCAGGGGTACGGATCGGTCACGAGTTATTAATTCTCTTCGCTCATAAATACTCACAACCCCGACTCGGCGACAAGTCTCGCTCTGCTCGCTTGTATACCGCCATCTCTACTCCGAAGTGAAACAGTAAAGCCCTAATGCTTACGCATCAGGGCTAAACTGTTTTATGCTCCGGGGGTAGGGATCGAACCTACGACCAATCGCTTACACTTTGTCTCCTATTACTAGAAGTGTGGACTATATCATATCCATATCACGAATTTTGTGATTTAGGATCAAGGCGCTTCGCCCGATCTTTTATCGGACTACTCTATAAATAGATAGTCTCTACACCTTCCCCGACCTTGTGTCGGGGCTTGGCTCGGGATTATCCTGGGAAGGACTTCCCCGAATTCACCTTGTTTTCATTCCTAAGTTTCCTTAGGAAGCTGCGTAATGCCGTCATGTATTTCCATATGACAATTCGCACACAAGAGAACACATTTATCAATTTCTTTCCTTATGCGTTCCCAAGATCTTGTTAATCCCCTTGAAGAAAGATCAAATTCTTTCTTCTTCGGATTAACGTGATGAAAGCTTAAGGCTCTCTGGCATCTATCGTAATCACATAGAATGCACTTACCACCTTTGTACTCTCTAGCCATTTCGCGAAGTTTCTTCCTTCTTCGACTTACAGCCATGACCATGTACTCTCGACGATCAGCATATGTTCGTTTTTCTACTCTTTTTCTCTTGGTATACACAAGCATATTATACCACGAACATCCAACACAGGCGATCGCTCTACCGCTGAGCTACCCCGGAATGTTATTAAAATTTATAAGAACCTTATTATATTAGCAGAAATCGCCAAAAAAACAATAAATTCAGTAATAAAAGATTCCTACCCACGTAGCAAGCTGCTGACATAATATAGTATTCGTGATAGACTGGCCGGAAACAGTTCTTTTTTTTGATATATCTTTCACAAATTTGGATCGTCAGCTGCATATTTTAGAGCTTACTTAGAGCTTTGAAAAATGCAGCTGACGTGGCTGCAGAAACCAACAATAAAGATGAAAAATAACTCGTTTAACCCTCCAACTACTTTCAAGGAGCTGAAAAGATCAATGGGATCAACTGAGTGGAGGTCCATCCTTATTGGGCTTCTTCGGAAGATAGGAAAACAGAAAATGGTCGTTGAGCCGTTGTCCGAGCGTTACCACTCCGCGGAAGTTTTGAGAAGAGATGGTTTTCAGCTGATGTCCGGTAAGTCAGGAATGGATGCCTATCGTATAGAACCCTCTACTCCGACATACACTCCGATTCGAAGGATGGAGGATGTGTTGGAAAGGGTCATTCGTCTGAGCCAAGACAATCCTTCCGGTGCATCAATGCGGGCGGAAGTTGAGATTGTCAGAAAAGTCCTCGATGACATAGAAAAAATTCGTGTCGCATGCCGCATGTAACACAAGACCAGTCAATCCTCCCTAAATCAACACCGTCCCCAAATGGAAACCGTTTGGAGGGCGGTCTTGTTTTTATGTAAGTTTTTCTTATTTCTGCAGGTTTAAAACTTTTATGATAGAATAAAATCTTATTAGATTAAAATAAAATTTTTTGTGACAATAAAAGAACTTCTTGAAATATATTATAGTGGACTTAGCAAAAAGGAAGGATGGGAATCTGTAATTTCTGATGATTTCAAGTTTGTTGGAGGAGACATGGTCAATCCCAACACTACCACTGACAAAGCCGGTTATGTAGCAGTACTCGGTCGACTGAGCAGATTATTTACCGGTATAAGAGTTAAAAAGACATTTATTGCAGGAGACGAGGCTTTTGTTCTCGCGAATTACGACTGGTTTTTCCCGAGCGGCAAGAGTGTCAACGGAGACGTTGCAGAATTATGGGAGGCACGAGACGGAAAACTTACAAAGCTGACGATCTTCTTTGATACAGCAGGATTTCAGACGCTCAGTAAATAAGATTAGGTGATTGATCGAACTCAAGAGAGAGTATCATCACAATCACCCTTAATTTCAGACGGGTTTTGCTATCTTGTTAGGAAGTTCGAACTAGTTGTATAATTTAAAATAATGAAAATTAACGCAAGGACATTAAATACAATTCACATATCATTCGGAGGTATAGTTTCTGTGCTTGCTTTTTATTTTCTGGGAAAGGAAATGCTTATTGGCTGGATATTTCAATCATTTGCTGGTGCACTCTATACTCTTTATTTTTGGCGACAAAAACTTCCTATTATGGCTACCGTTATGCTCGGCGCGGAGACTATTCTTCCCGTTTATGGACTTTATAAGTGGTCAACCAGTATAAATTTATTTACAACCATTGACGGAATCATCCTTGGCCTTACGACTTTGTTTGTTTTGTATATTGGATACAAAATGTTTCAAGACAGAACAAATAAGTTTCTTTTTACCCTTATAGAATTTAGTAATGCCCTTTTATATATAATAGCCGCTTTAATTCTAAGTATTACCCAGTCAGTATTAGCTTGGTGGCTATTTATTTTTGTATTTGCATTGACACTTATTCTGGTTTTTGTGCGCAAAGAATGGATTGCTGTTGGTTTTCAGATCGCATATATTGCACTCGGCATTCTGGCGATTTTTAATTAATATTTTTTTGTATTATATCTATTCGAATATTCCGGTTATAAATAAAAAGGCCGCGCGCTATAATCTTTTTAAAAAATTTTAATGAATCGGGGCGTCCATTTGCGGCGTAGGACGAGCACGGAGAAGAAGTGCGCACAGGAGCGCTCCCAACCCCGCGAAAATCGCTCCGACTAGGAAAGCGACGCGGTAACCGCCTGTTAGTGCCGCAAGTTCGGATACTCCAGCGGCTTTTAGTTGAATAGTCTGCACTGCCGCCAGGCTCGCTAGTATCGAGAGCCCCAATGCGCCGCCCATCATAAAAGAAGTATTCACGAGCCCAGAGGCGAGACCCGAATCACTCGGCGAGACATCGCTCATAGCCGAGAGAAGCATAGGGTTGAAAGCCATGCCTGCACCCATTCCAAGGAGGATCATAGAAGGGAAGACATTGAGAAGATAATGCCCTGAGACGGGTACCAGAGCGAGGAGCAGCAAGCCGAGCGCCGCAAGCGTTAGCCCGACTGCGAGCGGGCG
>DATHJV010000040.1:0-5240 GCA_035489645.1 Minisyncoccota bacterium
CCGCGCTACCATATCGAGTCCCGCCCACTTAATGGCATTTCCGCAAACTCCGCTGTGGGTTCGCCCCGGAAGAACCGGTTTACCCCTCTCGTCAACAATTTCTGCAAAAATAGTATTTATAGCAGAGATGCCCTGCACCATTTTCCCCACCCTCTTTACAAAATCCGATAAAAGTTTTTCATCTTTGTAATAAGAAATTTTAACAATCAAAGGAATATTTTTAATTTCATCCTTAATCGCTTTGATTACTTCCTCGCTCCGCGCCACGTCATAACAAAGCAGTTCGGTGGTGCCTTCATTCGGACAGCTAAAATTTACTTCCATGACTTGCACCCCCGTTTCCTTCATCAGCCTGGCCGCTTCCACAAAATCTTTTATATATTCCTCCACATTTTGTATTTCTTTTTTCGTTCTCTGAAAAGAGCCGACAAGTATCTGTCCCTTTCGCAAATTTTTAACAACTTTTGCGATGTCCTTAGACCAGAATTCTGGATCAAATGACGGCACACCAAAAGAATTAGTAATCGAAAGAGGCTCTTCGTAATCCTTTTTCGTAATTGCTGTCTCGGTATCCTTGCCCAAGATACGTCCTTCGGGAACTTTTATCGGCAAAACATTCGGCCAAGGATGGCAAGAATATTTTCTCGTACGAACAGTTTTGTAAGTAACTATATCGAAGCCCTTGTCGAGCGCAGCTTGAACAAAGTTGCCATTTATCAGCGGTCCCGCCGGAATACCAAAAGGAGAATTTACTTTGAAACCCAGAAAATTATATTCGGGTTCTTCTTTTTTTTTCCTCGGGAGAGAGCCCATGGGCGAGACCAAAACTTTACCATCGGCAAAAGCCCCGAACGGACCCCGCTTAAAATTTTCCTCATAAGATTTTTCGGGGTCGTAAAATGGAGTTTGAAGCATATGAATTTTTATTATTTATATTGAAGTATTTTGGCTCCATTGGTTGTTGCGATTTCTACCAGGTTGTCAAGATTGTAGTATCGGCAGGCTTCTTGCATCAATCGCAATTCAGTCCACATATCGCCGTCGACAAAAGGCTCATAAAAGTCTGCAACATTATCAATGCCCAGGCCCACTAATACTCCAGCTTCAAGCATTTCTGGGACATTTGCTATGGAGTTATGTACAGGGGCTAAAAATTGATCCAACTGGCGCATAGAAATAGCAGCCGACGGGCAGACAATAACAGCAATGCCATTCTTTGCGAGCTCTTTGTAGATTTTCATACGATATTCTTTACTCTGAGCCGAAACAGAAATGGCATGGACGGCAACAGTTCTCCCCTCGTAGCCATGGCGTTTGACCGCAGCGATCAATTTCTCCGTGTCTTTTTCGTTCGGATTATTTTCCTGGTCGATATGCACGTGCACAGGTTTATTTAATTTTTTGGCAATTTCAAAAAGATAATCCAGATTTTGTATATCATTTGGACGGTCTTTCGACGGAAGTCCTCCGGCAATGTCGGCCTTAGCCGTAATTTCTTCATAAAGCGCGCGAGCTTTATCGTCAACAAGTCCGCCCAAGGGCTGAGTCGCGATAAGCATACTAATTTTATTTTTATATTCTTCTTTCACGGCGAGAGCAGCGTCAATAGCCCTGTGGCCAACGACATCATATGCATCAACAAAAGTGCAAGTAATTTTGCATCCCTGTGAAACTAAACAATCCAGCGCGCGTCTAATCCGCACTTTTATGTCTTCGACGGTACTCTCTTTTTTTATACCGTCACTCATGCGCCACTTTTCTTCCATGCTAACCATAGATTTGTCCAGACCCTCGCGAGTAATGTAATAAGCCTTGTCAAAGTGCGCATGGCAACTCACAAATCCTCCATTTTGCTTTATTTCTTCTAATATTTGGGACTTTAAATCCCACGGTTTGTTTGAATTATGCATCCCAGCACTAAAATTTTAAATTGTTATTAATATTGACCATATGTTTTTACTCAAAAATTTAGTACGGGACTAGGCGTATTTTTCTTTTACTTGTTGATAAGCTTCTCGAAAACTTTTGCCTTGTTTGACCAATATCAAAGCTTCGTCTGTCGCATAAAGTTCCGCGGTACAAGCATTTTCAAGATTTGCTTTCTTTGCTTCTAAATTTTTTATGACTAAAGTCATAATCTGTATAGTTTCGAGTGCTAATTTTATCCCCTTTAGAAAAGGCTCTTTGGTAAGTTGAAAATCTCTATTGTATCCGACCGGCAAATTTTTTATTACATTCTCTATCTGTTGTTGATAGCCATTAAAAATGCTTATATTGCCCCGAATTAACTCGAGCACATCATAATTTTTCTTCTGGGGCATAATACTGGAGCCTGTGCGGAACTCGTCCGGCAGTGTGAAGAAATTAAATTCCTTTGTCGTGAAGAGAAGCAAGTCGCTACTAATTTTTCCAATATCAAACATCACGCTCCCGATAGCTTGCAAGATAATATTTTCAAACTTGCCTCTGGAGAATCCGCAATACATCGGATTCTCCTGCACTCTTTTGAAACCCAATTCTTTAGTTGTAAATTTTCTATCCAATCCCAAAGTATTTTCTCCATATCCTGCGGCGGAGCCCAAGGGGTTCTGGTCAATGATTTTTTGCACGGCTTCTATTAAAATCATGTCATCCTGCAAACTGTCATGATAAGAACCCAGCCACATGCCAACAGAGCTCGGCATGGCTCGCTGCATGTGTGTATAGCCGGGCATTTTTATTTTCTCCGGCTTCTTAATTTGGGCTTCTAGCTCACCCACAAGACTTTCAATTTCCCTTTTAACTTCCGAAAGTTTTTCTTTACTAAAAAGACGGACAGTAACCAATGTCTGATCGTTGCGAGAACGTCCAGTGTGAATCTTTTTACCGACCTCTCCATAATGTTCCGTCAGATATGCTTCAATGGCAGTTTGACCGTCTTCCTGTGATTTATCTATTTTGAATTTTCCCATTTTCCAAAGAGATAAAATTTTATTGAGCCCATGAATTAAAATACTGAGTTCTTTTGATGTTAGTATTTTTATTTTATGAAGCATCTTGGCCTGAGCCATGCTACCTTGAATGTCGTAGCGGAGAATTTCTAAATCCAATAGGTAATCTATTCCAACGGTATAATTTTCAACGGTCTGTTTTGTTTTGCCGTTTGTTTCTTTTTGCCCTTTTTTATCCCAAAGTTTTTTCATATAAAAAAATAACCCCGTTACGGAGTTTTCATCAAGGAAACTATATTAGAAACACAGAAAAGTTCTGGGGTCTCGTAAATTTTATTTGTATAAATCTTTTTTTCCGTCTCAGACATTGCGTTAAATAATAGCACTTTAGAAAATGCCCGCAAGTCCCGCAAAAGCGATGCAAGTGGATAACTCTACCCTTTTTAAAATCCATCCTTTTCTTTACTTCCTTCCTTGTGAAAATACTTTTAAAAAAAGAAAAAGCCCGTGGTGGCTGCCGGAGCAGCGACTAGAGGGGCTTATATATTGCGTTCAAAATTGAACGCGTGCCTACCGGGCATTTCGGTGTGGATGGTATGCACTCTCTAGAGTCCACAGCTAGAGTAACCTTTCGACCACTATTCTGTGAGTCCGGGCACAACACGTTATGTGTTGCCGCTTTCACCTTTGATGGTCTATTCCGTTATGGCAAATATTGGATTTTAAAGGGCTGATTTTGATTTTGTATGCTTTTGGGTCACTATTCTTCGAGACCGTCGTAACAGTTTGCACCATTACCGCTTTCGATTTTGATGACCTATTCTGCACACTTCATTTTCATGAATGAGTATATCACCCATACAAATTTTGTCAAGCCGCCTTTTAACTTGTGCTGATCGTTTATTTTCTTCCGGCAATGATTGTCTCCGCAACATTGTTCGGCACGACGTCGTAACGCAAGAATTCCATGGTGAAAGACGCTCTACCTTCGGTCATGGAACGCAGACCGGTCATATAGCCGAACATTTCGGATAGAGGCACGATGGCTTTGATAACTTTATTCATTCCGCGGTCTTCCATGCCTTCGATCAGCGCCCGCTTACTGGAGAGATTGCCGGTAACGTCTCCCATGAATTTATCCGGTGTGACAACTTCCACCTTCATCATAGGCTCGAGAATAACAGGATGCGCTCTGCGGCATGCGTCCTGCACGGCCATCGAGGAAGCGATTTTGAAAGCCATTTCGTTTGAGTCAACTTCATGATAACTTCCGTCCCAAAGCTCCACTGAGACATTCACGATTTTAAATCCGGCCAAAACTCCGCGGTCCAAACCTTCCTTGAATCCCTTTTCGCAAGGTATGATATATTCTTGCGGAATTACACCTCCTTTAATGGAATTTATGAATTCAAAGCCCGGAGATCTCTTGGTATTTTTGGGCAAATCTTCTAACTCTTCTTTGGTTAAGACGGCCATAGGCTTCACTTTAATCTTCACGTGTCCGTAATTTCCTCTGCCGCCTGATTGTTTGATATATTTTCCTTCCGCCTCGGCGGTGCCGCTGATCGTCTCTCTGTAAGCGACTTGCGGTTTGCCGACATTTGCTTCCACGGTAAACTCGCGCTTCATTCTGTCGACAATAATTTCCAAATGCAACTCTCCCATTCCGGCGATAATAGTCTCGCCTGTTTCCTGGTCGGTGCTGACTTTGAAAGTGGGGTCTTCTTGGGCGAGGCGGTTCAAAGCCATTCCCATTTTTTCCTGATCCGCTTTTGTTTTTGGCTCGATGCGCAGAGAAATGACCGGTTCGGGAAAAACGATTCTATCTAAAATGATTGGGTTATCTTCATCACAAATCGTATCCGAAGTGATGGTATCTTTGAGACCCACCGCAGCCGCAATTTCTCCGGCAAAAACTTTTTTCACTTCTTCCCGGTCGTTGGCATGCATTCGGAGTATTCGGCCGATACGTTCTTTATTGCGTGTACGCGGATTATATATATAACTGCCGGCGGAGAGCGTTCCGGAATAAACCCGGAAGAAAATAAGCTGGCCGACAAACGGATCGGTCGCGACTTTGAAAGCGAGCGCCGAAAAAGGCTCTGCGTCGGATGCGCTTCTCGTAATCACTGCATCGTCTTTGTTTGGATCCACGCCGGAGATCGCGGCAATATCGGTCGGAGCCGGCAGATAGTCCACAACCGCATCGAGCACCAATTGCACGCCTTTATTTTTTAAGGCAGAACCGGTAAAAACTGGAAAAATAGCATTATCAATAACTGCCTTGCGCAGAGTTTTCTTTAATACATC
>DATHJV010000041.1:0-3962 GCA_035489645.1 Minisyncoccota bacterium
TCCTGAATTTTCAATGAAGAGCGGAATTAGACCCGGTAAAGTCGTGGGCACTTTCGACGCGGCTGATATAAATTTCGTGGCAAATTATTTAGCTGAAATCGTCAGAGAAAATAATCTTCCACCGAAGATTCTAGTCGTGCATCGCTATACGGAGAATATGGTTACCAATTACAAGCAGATCAAACTGCTACCCGAAGTACAGATTGTCATGCATATGGATGGCTGGGGAGAAATGGCGAAAAAAATAAGCTCCTATAAAGATTTTATTTATTCGGAACCAGTTCAATTTACGGGCTTTAAGTTGTTTTATAAAAATGATATTCTGACAGGAACGGCATTGATGACACCGAAAGATTTGTTGAAATTGCATCCCCAGCCGATTTATATACAGTATCAGTAGTATGCACCGAGTTTTTTTTATTTTATTTAGTGGTATAATAGCTCGGTAAAGTTTATCAAATTAACAAAAAATAACATGAAAAATATAATCATCATAATAATCGTTTTAATCGTGTTAGTGGGGGGGGCGGTATTTTTTATGGGAACGGGTAAAAAAGCGGAGGCGCCGATAGAAAATACCCCTCCTATCTCAACAGACAATAATCAAAATAATAGTCAAGTTGCCTGTACAATGGAGGCTAAGCTTTGCCCCGATGGTAGCTATGTGGGGAGGACCGGACCAAAATGTGAGTTTTCAGCCTGTCCGACGGTAAAAAACACAAATACAAATACAGATACGACTTCACCAACTGTTAAAGAATTCACCGTTTCAGGCCAGAATTTCTCTTTCACACCATCGCTTATAACTGTAGCGAAAGGAGATAAGGTTAAAATAACTTTTAACAATGTAAATGGTTTCCACAACTTTAAGATAGATGAGTTTGGCGTCGCATCTCCTCAAAAACAATCACCGGATACTGAAGTTTTAGAGTTCACGGCGGATAAGGTTGGAAGTTTCCAGTATTATTGCTCTGTCGGCTCTCACCGCGCGATGGGAATGTGGGGGACTCTAAAGGTTGAGTAATATATGTATTCTGGGAAGTTACAGAAAGAGAAAAAAGCCTGGCGGGAGGTAAAATATCGTGAGAAATTCAAAAACGCATTTCGGGGTTTGTACGTTGTTTCTGAAACAACCAGGCATTTTTTTATCTATGTTCTATCAGCTTTGATCATGATAGTTCTTGGATTTTACTTCTACATTTCCAGTCTGGAATGGGTACTTCTTACTCTCGCAATAGGTTTTGTTTTCGTTACGGAAACGCTAAATACGGCTATTGAAATAGACATTGATTTAACTTCTCCTGAATATCACCCTTTTGCTCGGGATACTAAAGACGTAGCCGCAGCAGCCGTACTACTTTCGGTATTCGTGGCGGTGATTATCGGGCTTATCATCTTTTTGCCAAAGATTATTAATGTGATATATTGATTACAATATATCAATTACATTCGGACATTGTGCAAATAAATTTGCATATGCTTCTCATTTATTGATATAATTTTGTTATGAATAATAATATAAAAATTTTCTTGTCAGTTATCGGACTTTTGATTATAGGAGTGATTGCTACTGTAATGCTAAAAGCGGGAGACACCCAGCCTTCTGGGCCCGGTAAATATGACGAATTCGCGACTTGCTTGAAAGACAAAGGAGCTCTTTTTTACGGGGCTTTTTGGTGCCCGCATTGTCAGGCGCAGAAAAAACTATTCGGCTCATCCGCCCACTTATTGCCTTATGTCGAATGTTCCACCGCCAATGGCCAAGGTCAGACGCAGGTCTGCATAGATAAAAAAATTGAGAGCTACCCAACATGGATACTTGCTGACGGCACACGACTTCCTATTGAAAACTCAGCCGGAGTTACACTTGAGACATTGGCTGCAAAGACTTCTTGCGAGTTACCTCCGAAATAATTATGTCTACGGAGAGCGTACACTATCTTAATGTTTTTCTTGGATTGGGAGCTATTATGCTCCAGATTCTTTCCATTGGAGCGCTCCTACTCCTTATTTTTGGACCGAAAAAAAACAAGTTTTTAGATTATATTGATCGGCATTTTTTAGTCTTAAGTTTTTTTATTTCTCTATTTGCTTCAGTTTTTTCCTTTATTTACTCTGAAATCGTCCATTTCCTTCCGTGTTATCTGTGCTGGTGGCAGAGAGTTTTCCTGTTTCCAACTTTTTTTCTTTTCGGGACGGCATTTTTTAGCAAAGACAGAAAAGTTATCAAATACGCCGCTCCCTTACTCTCGGTCGGTATCTTTATTTCTCTCTACCACAACTTTTTCTACTATTTTGGAGAGACCTCAACGCTACCGTGTGACGCGTCGGGAGTATCTTGCTACCAACGTTTAGTTTCCGAATTTGGCGGATATATATCAATCCCGATGATGTCCCTCACCTCCTTTTTTGCTCTTTTAACCCTTCTCGTAGTCGCTCATTTTTATCCCAAAAATAAAATTTCAATATAATTATTAAAAAAAATTATAACGGCATTTTTGAACACTCAGGGTGTTTAAGATTTATTTTTTTTATGTTATATTACTCTACATGAAAAAATTTATCATTATTGGCGGGGTCATAATCATCGGTGCCTTAGCCATTTGGTTTTTAATAACAAAAAAAGATGTCATTAATAAGGAAATTGTATCTGTGGGAGGCAATTTAAGCATCGCACCCGATGTAAAACCTATTACTAATTTAGATAATACAAATACTGTGGAAAAAATTACAAAAGAAATAACCAGCGCCACGTTACACACAAGCAAAGGCGATATCACAATTGAATTTTTTGAGTCGCAGACCCCAAAAACTGTAGCCAATTTTCTAAAACTTGCTCAGGGCGGTTTTTATGACGGAACCAAATTTCATCGGGTGATAAAAGATTTTATGATTCAGGGAGGGGATCCACTCTCTAAAGATGATTCTAAAATGGATCTTTGGGGCGGCGGGGGCCCGGGATATCAGTTCGCTGATGAGATAGATGCAAAATCAGACTTATACGCTAAAGGAGGTTATCGCAAGGGAATCGTGGCAATGGCGAACTCCGGAAAAAATACAAATGGCAGCCAATTTTTCATAATGGCCAAAGATTATCCTCTGCCCCCTCTTTATACCATCTTTGGGAGAGTCATCTCTGGTCAAGATGTGGTAAACACGATTGAAAATGTTCAAACCAACGCAGATGACAGGCCCTTGAGTCCCGTAATCATCGAGAGCGTTTCTTTAAAATAAAAGGTGTATAATAGTTTTATTAGTAAATTTAAAAAATCATGGATTATTTATTTGTTTTAGGTAGAATATTGCTCGGAGGATATTTTATCCAGAGCGCATATAATCATTTCAAGAATCTTAGCTCTCTTGCGGGTTATGCGCAATCAAAAGGCGTACCTATGCCGAAGCAGGCGATAATGGTGACTGGAATCATGCTGTTTTTTGGAGGACTCGGAATACTTTTAGGCGTGTATGTGCAAATAGCAATACTTTTGATCTCATTATTCTTGCTAGGCACGGTCATCAAGATACACAGATACTGGGAAATTGCTGATCCGATGGCTCGAATGAACGATCATATTAATTTTTATAAAAATTTGGGTCTTTTGGGCGCGGTGCTCATGCTCCTCGCTATCCCTGTACCTTGGGTAATGTCTCTCGGAATATAATGAGCAAGCTTGCGAAGATTATGGTTTTTGCAAAGATTGTATCCTGGACGGATGTTGTAACACAAATTGAGAATACGCCGACAGCTGTGAGGGATAAACCTCTCAGTCCCGCAGTCATCGAGAGCATCTCTTAAAATGAGGAATATTTATTTTGTATCAAATGAGTGTGAACACGAAAAACTTTTTTATCTCTCTGCTTAAAAACAGGTCAACACACTTTTTGTTATTCGCAGTTTTTCTCGGAGCTTTGTTTGTATGGCCCTCCTCCGCGGAAGCTGCCGTCAAATTCTGGATCGGTCC
>DATHJV010000042.1:0-10266 GCA_035489645.1 Minisyncoccota bacterium
ACTTGCAAAAAGGTTTTATCGTACCCCTATTAATAGTGATTATTGCAATATTAGTTATTGGTTTTGGCGTGTATGTTTACAATAATAAAAAAGCAGAAACTCCTGCTGTTGTTGATACTGAAACACAGCCAACAAATGATCAAACGGCACCAGATAATAAGCAAGAAAATGCTTCTATCACTATTCTTTCTCCAAATGGTGGAGAAAAACTTCAGATTGGGAAAGCATATGAAATAAAATGGACCGCTCCTGCCTTCAGCAGTCAAATACAACTCTTCCTCATGGATGATCGCACCGGTTCCCGACAAGCTGAACCACTATTAATTGGGAGTGCATCTGCCGCAACTGGCAAATACCTCTGGACTATTCCTTCCACTATTATACCGAATAGCGCGACAGATAAAGGTTCTTTCAAGATCGAAATTGAGGAAAAGTCTTTAAGAGGATATTCCGATATGAGCGACAATTATTTCAGCATTATCTCTTCGACTGCGACTTCAAATTGGAAAACATATACAAATACTCAATATGGGTTTTTAGTGCAATATCCTTCTGATTTTGTTCTTACCTCTGATTTAACAGCAACACAACAAAAGTCAGTCAGTTCGTATATGGGAGCGTGTCCTTGGAATAATACCTATGCCAATGTGGAACCAAATGAAATAGGTCTATGTTATGTTGGAGGACAAACCTCAGATGGGTTTACAGCAGCAGCTTTAAATGTAATCCCTAATACTTCGACAAGTATGCAAGATTGTCAAAAAACCCAGCAGAATAATAATAGTCAGCTAACAAAACAAACCATTATTGGCGGTATAAATTTCTATGAAGACGCACTAGGTGATGCTGGTCTGGGACATTATTTGTCAATTGATTCATTTCGATCCTATCATGCAGGAACTTGCTATAATATTGAATTGAATATAGAAAGTCAGGTAGGTAATTCACCTTCATGGAATGGACTTGATTCAGATTTTGTATCAATGATGAGTGGAAAATTAAAATCAATTCTTTCCACTTTCAAATTCACAAAGTAGAAAATATACGGAGGAGTTTCCTCCATAAATGCAATTAAGTTTTTAAAAAGTATATAATATTGACTATGAAAAACTCACAAAAAGGTTTTATCGTACCCTTATTAATAGTGATTATTGCAATATTAGTTATTGGTTTTGGCGTGTATGTTTACAATAATAAAAAAGTGAGTGAGAAAGAAATATTAGATGGGAAAATAGCCGAAGAATGCAGTAAGGGTGGCAATGGTCCGAAAGAAATTTCACAAGAATGCGGAAACTTATTAGCTGAAAAACGTCTAAAGTATCCTGAAGAATTTCCGTCTGGAGTTAACAAGACGAACCTAATCACTCAGCCATCGACTCAACCAGATGAAACTTCAAACTGGAAAACATACACGAATGATCAATATAATCTCTCAATAAAATACCCGGTAGATTTCAGTATAAATGAAAGCAAAGGAGGCGGTTTTTTTAATGAGCAGAATCTTTATGATTTATCTATAAGTGCTCCCGCCGATTACCAAAAAAATACTGACTTTAATATTGGACGCATAGAAATACTTGTAAGCCCTTCAATCGCCAAATGTTACACATCGAGTTCGAATGGTGGAAATCTCTCATCTATTAAATTAATTAACGGAATATCTTTTTACTATAATCCCCAGCAACCATTTGAGGACGATGCCATGGGCGGTCAAAGAGGCAAAGATTCCTTGTTTGCAAGTATACATGATAATCAATGTTATAGAATCCAAAAATTTGTTGGATATAGAGATGCTCGCGGATTCACCAACCCTCCTTATCCTCAACATTTTGACGAACAAAAAGTGAATACTGATTTAGATAATATTATCTCGACTTTCAAATTCACAAAGTAGTTTTTGTTTCCTAAAACTCTATCTTCTCTTTTACTCCTTGAATTATTGTTTCCGGCTGGAAAAATGAATTTAACTGGACAGTATCTTTTTTGACGGTCATTGAGCCGTCTCTGTTCAATTTGATTTCTATCAAACCGCCTTCCATCGTTGGCTTGCTCCAGGATTGGTCAAAGATGAAGTTGCCGAGCGAGTAGGCGATGAAACTCGCGCACGAACTTTGAGTGCAATCTTTTCTGCTGTAAACCTCTGTGTCTTCGATAACGTGCGGATGTTGGCCCACAACTATTTTCGCGCCATCGTCCACGGCTTTATGCGCTAAATCTTCCTGCCGAAAATTGTGCTTTGGCTTATATTCTTCGCCGAAGTGAAAAGAAACTATCAAATAATCCACCTGCTTTGAAGCATTTTTGATTATTTCATCAAAACGAGGATCGCTGGCTAAAAGTAATCCAGTTTGAACTTCTGTAACTTTCATCCAATTAGGTCCAACGTCGGAGAATGCCAGAAATCCGATTTTCATTCCATTTTTTTCAACAATCGTTGGTTGTTCCGCTTCAACGCTGTTTATTCCTCCGCCTGTGTAAAGTATTCCATTCTCTTTTAGCCGATCCAAAGTATCAATGTATGCCTCTCGGCCCCAGTCTCCGACGTGATTATTGGCGACTGACAAAATACTTACGCCCGCCTCTCTTAGGGCCGGAATAATCGCCGGATCCATTCGAAAAGAAAATAAATTTTTCCTATCTACGCCCTTCTCCGTTGCGCTGCCTTCTAGATTCGCAAAAACAATATCGAAATCTTTCAGGATAGATAAATTTTCAAATAATTTGGCATAGTCTCCGCTGAAATTTTTTACTACTGACTTTCTTACTCCGCGGTCCAGCATGATATCACCTCCAAAAATCATATTTACAAAGTCCGGAGTTTTAATTTCAGGTTTTTCTTTTGCAACTGCTTGCACGCTGGCTGTTTCTTGAGTCGCACTTAATTCACTATTTTTAAAAGATGAAAATACCAGAGATGCCAGAGTGATACCGACAATCACAGGAGGTAAAAACCAAAATACAAATTTAATTTTTTTAATCATGGCTATATAAGGACGTAATCTATAGTCTTTCTCTCTAAATCAACCCCCTTTACCTTTATTTTAACACGGTCGCCCAATCGGTATTTTTTTTTCTTTTTTTGCCCGACCAATTCCAATTTCTTTTCATTAAAAATATAAAAGTCATCATTCATATCCCGCACCCGCACTAAACCCTCGCATTTTGTCTCGATTTCCTCTACATACATACCCCATTCGGTAATGCCGCTGATAATTCCTTCAAAATTCTCTCCGGTGCGTTTCGACATATATTCAACTTGTTTATATTTGATGGAGGAGCGCTCGGCGTCCGAAGCGCGTTTTTCTTGTTCCGACGAAACTCTGGCGATTTGTTCGTATTCTTGCAATTTTTCCCTCGGCCATAGACCTACGGGCGAGGCTTTGCCTACTTTTTTCTTGGACAGATAGTCGTCGAGAAGTCGATGCACGACTATATCTGGATATCGCCGGATCGGGGAAGTGAAGTGCGTGTAATATTTAAAGGCCAGGCCATAATGGCCGATATTTTCAGTCGAATAAATTGCTTTCGCCATCGAACGAATTACAGCGCGATGGACCGTGTCTTCTTCGTTTTTTCCTTCCAGTTTTTTTAAAAGATTATTTATTTCATGGCTGGGGATAATTCCATTTACCAGAGTTATTTTATGTCCCAAACTTCGTAAAAAGAACGCCAAATCGACCATCTTTTCCTTGCTTGGCGAATCATGAATACGATACAGCGATATACCCTCATCCGCTTTGCCACCTTTGCCCAGGATTTTTTTGGGTGAGAGGATTTCCGCCACTTTTTTATTGGCGAGGAGCATAAATTCTTCAATCAGCCTGTTTGAATCTCCGCGCTCTTTGATCACTACTTTTATCGGAATCCCGTCTTTGTCCAACACAAATTTTACTTCTTCTTGGTCGAGCGATATGGCTCCTTGAGAAAATCTTTCCTTGGTTAACTTTTTTGCCAGATTATTTAGAATGAACAGCTCTTTATGTAAAGGCTTCTCTCCATTTTTAATGGATTCTTCTGCTTCTTCGTAGGTAAATCTCTTTTTCGAATGGATTACCGTGCGTCCATACCATTCGCTTTTTACCTTCGCGTGTTTATCTATAACAAAAACCGCGCTCATCGTGAGTCTGTCTTTGTTCGGCACCAAACTGCATAAATCATTTGAAAGCTCCTCCGGAAGCATGGGGATAGTTCTGTCTACCAAATACACTGAAGTCCCGCGCTCTCGCGCTTCCTTATCAAGATCACTACCTACTTTTACATAATGCGACACATCAGCGATGTGGATGCCGATTTCGTATTCTTCCGGCGATACTTCCTGGAAAGAAATTGCGTCGTCAAAATCTTTTGCATCCGACGGGTCAATTGTAAAGGTCAAGGTTTTTCTAAAATCTCTGCGACCTCTATAATCGCTTTCCTTTATACCGTCCCGTTTTATTTTTTCTGCCTCGGCATGGACTTTTTTAGGCAAATCCGAATCAAATCCCTTTTCTATCGCAATGGCGTGCATTTCAGTCTCATTGTCTCCCGGCACACCCAAAATTTTAATCACTTTTCCTTCCGGCGCTTTGCGCGCATCTGTCCAGGAAACAATTTCTACAAAAACTTTTTGCCCGATTTTGGCGGCATTTAAATTTTCTGTCGGAATCAAAATATCCGTATACATTTTAGTATCGTCCGGTTTGAGGAAAACCATTTTACCTTCTTGTTCTAAAACTCCGGCAAAACGAATTTTCGCGCGGGAGATTATTTTCGAGACTTCAGCCGTTTGTCTTCCTTCGGTTTTAGGGTGGAGAATTATTTCCACCAAGTCTCCATGCAGGGCAGTATTCAAATGTTTGAAATCCACTTCCGGGTCCTGTATATCTTTTTTCTCTCCAACTGCGACATACCCCGTGCCTTTGGAGGTGATAGATATAATGCCCCGCAATCTGTTTATAGGCCTATTTTTTTGGTTTTTCACCCCCTAAATATAGCAAAATATGGCTAAAATAGTGCTTGACGTTGGGTCAAAAATATGCTAAAGTATAGAGGTAATGCTCTTTGACGTTTAAGGAGCTGAATTTTGGTCAAATCACCCATAAAAAAATAATTAGAATTATGAATAAAGAATCAGCTCTCAAAGAGAAAGAGATGTTAATTCAATCCGACCTTGACGAATGGTTGAGGACTTCTCCCATCTTCTCTGCTGGCGACGCCGTTAAGATTACTCTTTCGTTGGAAAGAGTGCCGACAACAATACTTGCAAACTCACAACAGATCAATGTTCGAACCATTGAGGATACTGCCAACTACCGATACATTAGGTCTGAAATGTCGGTAGCAGATTGGAATGAACTTTCATCTGCAAGGTTGCCGAAAAAAGTAAGAAAAGCAATCAAGTATTTACAATCAGTTGGCAATGTTCCGACAAAGGATAGTCTTCTTGGCAAGAGGTTTAGAACCACTTCAAGAAACGTGTTTAATTGCGCGTTGCGTTCTCGTGGTCTAAAGTTTCAACTCGTTCGTGTTGGAAGTGAAGAAAACCAAAAGCCTTTTGGCTTCACTATTTACTACCAGCTATATAAAGTTGAACCAAAAAAGCCTGTTCTGAAATTCTGGAAGTTATAGTGACCAGTAAGCTAATACTTCTAAACACCAAAGTAATCGCGACTTACGCATCCATAATGGAGAAATCGTCGCACATTGAGAGCTCGGACAATATCGTTCGGGCTTTTGTTATTTTTATTGCATTTTATATAACTTATGTTAGACTCATTGGACTTGTCCCGTACTAAATTTTTGAGAACGGGAAATGGTCAATATTAGTAAAGATTAAAATTTTAGTACTGGGATGTTAAAAATAAGATTGCAGAGAATAGGCAGAAAGAACGATCCGGCGTTTCGGGTAGTATTAACTGATTCGAAAAACAGCACTAAGAGCGGAAGATTTTTGGAAATTCTAGGCACTTATAATCCAAAGGCGATAGATAAAAAAGCGAGGACGCATTTTATTAATGACAGAATAAAATACTGGCTCTCAAAGGGAGCGAAACTCTCCGATACTATGCACAATTTCTTAGTGAATGATAAGATTATAGAGGGTAAAAAGGTGAATGCGCTTCCGAAGAAAAAACCGACGATGAAAAGGAAAGAATTAAAAGCAAAGAAGTAGCCCTGTAGTAGATTTTGGCGAAGCCCTTAGGGCGCGCTACGCGCATCGCCAAAATTCACTACGGGGAATAATTTGACCAAAATTAACGACAGAGTATAATTACAGTTAACGCAGTATATCAGGTCGTAAAACTGCTGAAATTTAAAAATAATTCTGAAACACAAATGGAAGAAGCTGACAAGGTATTTCTGGAATATGTGGTCAAGGCGCTGGTGGACAATCCTAATGATATAAAGATTGATCGCACGGTGGATGAGATGGGAGTGCTGATAACGCTGACCGTAAACCCTGCCGATATGGGTAAAATTATTGGAAGAATGGGAAACACCGCCAAGGCTATCCGCACTCTTCTGCGGATAATCGGCATGAAGAACAATGCCCGAGTGAATTTGAAAATTAACGAACCCGAGGGTAGCATGAGGCCGGAGAGGCCGATGGGTGCAGGTAGTCCTGCTTCCTCAACGTTTAAGACAGTCGATCAAGCAATGGAAGACTTGAAGGGAATCTAACAAAATTCGGAAAAATTTAAAATAGAAAACTATAAAAAACACTCTTTTAAACGAGTGTTTTTTATAGTTGACCAATTAACCATATTATGCTATTTTCCTAAAAAAGTTGTGGTTCTTTGAGGGTGCTTTTCTATAGAAGGGATAGGGTTCTAAGGGCTTATTGAGCCCTTATATTCCTATCTCTTCAAAAAAATCGAGATAAGGAATAAAAAACCAACCCAATAGAAAGGAATATGGACAGAAAATCGTCGGGACAGAAGAGGGTAAAGAACCACAACATTGGCAAGCAGTTGCGCTACAGGCGCGCGATGTGTCATCGGGGAGCTGCATTTTTACCCCCGTTTGGCTTGTGGATGTTCGTGAGGCAACCAAGGATTATACGTGAATCAAGCCGCTTCTTTGAGCACTTGACTTGCTTGCATTAAAATGGGCGGAGTCCAATTCTCACGGGACTCCGTCTTCAAGGAAACAAAGTGGGAAATTGCCACCAAAGAACTGGCTTCTTTGGTGGTTTTCTATTTATATTAGGATTATGCTATAAATGATTTATGCGTTTTCATATAATTACGATTTTCCCGGAGATGTTTGATTCTTATCTAAAAGAATCTATAATCGGTCGGGCAATCAAGAATAAACTTATTTCGGTCAGATTTTACAATCCCATGGATTTCTGCGAGCCAAAACGCCGTGCGGATGACCGGCCTTATGGGGGAGGGCCCGGAATGGTTTTAAGACCGGAACTTTTCTTGAAAGCATTTTCAAAAATCAATCTACGCCATGACGTAGATGCAAAAAAGAAATTAAAAATTATTTTATTTTCTACTTCCGGTAAAAAATTCACCACCGAATATGGGAAACTTGCAGCCAAAAAATACTCCGATATTATTTTAATTTCCGGCAGGTATGAGGGCATAGACGCACGAGTGCAAAAAATTTTAAAAGCGCAAGAGATCTCCATCGGAGATTACGTTTTGACAGGGGGAGAGCTTCCGTCAATGGTTTTAATAGACTCCATTTCCAGGCAAATTCCAGGTGTTTTGGGCAAATATGAATCATTAGAAGAAGAGCGCGTCTCAACGAGCATTGTCTACACTCGTCCGGAAATTTTAAAATATCGCGGCAAGAATTATAGAGTTCCCAAGGTATTGTTGTCTGGGAATCATAAAAATATTGAAATTTGGAAAAAATCTAAAAAAGTTTTATAATGAACGTGTGAATATAGAGGCGCAGGTTGGGGGTTTAGAAAACGAACTTGAACAAGTCATGCAGACTTGCGGTTATAAACTTAGAGAAACAGCGCAAATCGCTAATCGTCCGATCCAAGTATATGAAAAATCGCCAAACCGGGAATATATAGTTGCAACAAAAAAACATTCACTTGGTATATTGGAAGAATGCATCGCTGACCTTTCGGAAGAATTAGATAAAAGATTGGTTTTGATAGACGGTTTTGATAAAGATCATTCTGGGAGAAGAAAATGGATTGAATTGCTGGAACAAAAAGATCCTGATGGGCTGGAGGCTTACGTTGGTCTTAACAAACAAAATAAATTAAGATTGAATCGCGTCAATAATATTTCTTTAGTCCTATCTTTTCTCAAGAATAATATAAAAGCCCAGGAACCGTTGTTGCAATTTAATAGATTATACCAAGCTCTGCAAAATTTTATGAAATCTAAAAAATATGTGGAACTATCATTAACTGAAAAAGTATTATATATGGAAGAAATAGATAGAATAGTTAAGGAAATTCTGGATTTATTAAAGCGACATGAGCAAGACGAGTCGTTTCTTAAATAAAAGAAAATGCATCCATCTCCGGTCTACGCTTGACAAACTTCCAGCAACGAGTATACTCTAGATGATTCATTGATTGAGTATTGGATGCAATCTATGCGTGTTTGTATTACAAGGGTTTTAACTTAATCATAATTTCTAAATAAATTTAAAAGTTGCTAGAGAAAGGCATTTTTCGTCTTTTTTCTTTTGTTTATTTAGGAATCAATAACCATGCAAACAGATATCAAGCGTCCGAAAAAATATTTTAGTCGGTATAAAAAACCCCTGGTGGAATTTCCGAATTTGATCGAAGCTCAGATAAAGAGTTTCAAATGGCTGGTGGAGCAGGGGATCGGTGAAGTTTTTAAAGAATTTTCTCCCATCAATGATTATTCCTCAAAAAAGTTTCAGCTTGAGTTCACCTCTTTCTCGCTCTCTCCTTCCAAGTACGACGAGAATAACGCCAAAATCAATAAGCTCTCCTATCAAGGACTTCTGAAAGCTCGGGTAAAATTAACCAATAAAATTTTAGGCACTTTGAAGGAGCAGGAGATTTTCATGTCCGAGTTTCCTTTGATGACCTCGCATGGAACTTTTATTATAAACGGTGTGGAACGTGTCATCGTGCCGCAACTAGCGAGGAGTTTCGGAGTTTTTTTTACGGAATCCGAGAGCAAAGGTAATAGATATTTTGGCGCTAAAATTATTCCGGCTCGCGGTGTGTGGTTAGAAATGGAATCCGAAGCTGACGGTGGCATTTATCTAAGAATAGATAAAAAGAGAAAATTCCCTGTCACCGCGCTCCTGCGCACGATGGGTTATGAAAATAACGAGGCTATCTTGAAGGCTTTTTCCGGGAAAGGCGCCCTACCGAAGGACGCTCAGGGCTCGGCTTCGCTCTTTGAAGCCGCGATAAAAGCTAGTTTGGCAAAAGATGGAGTTAAGAGTTTAAATGATTCTTATATTGAAATTTATAAGTGCTTAAGAGATGGAGATATGGCTACAGCTGATAATGCCAAAGAGTTCATTAACTCCCTTTTCACCCCCGAGCGATATGATCTATCTCCAGTCGGACGATTTAGGTTCAATCAGCGCTTTGGCAAGGCCATGGATGAGGTGGCGCTCTCGAGAAGGACAATTTCAAAAGAAGATTTGGTAACTGTGATAATGAATATCATTCTTTTAAATAACACGGAGAGCGCGAAGAGTGACGATATCGATCATTTGGGCCAGAGGCGCGTCCGATTCGTCGGCGAAATGCTTCAGCAGAAAGTACGCACCGGTATGATGCAGATTAAAAGAAATATACAGGACAGAATGTCTATTGTCGATGTTGATACCGCAATGCCAATCGCTATTATCAATCAGCGGCCGCTTCAAGCCCGCATCAAAGAATTTTTTACCACCAACCAACTTTCACAATTTATGGCGCAAGAAAATGTGCTTTATGAAATAGAGCATTTGCGCACTCTCTCCGCGCTGGGCCCCGGGGGCCTCACAAGGGAGCGCGCCGGACTGGAAGTTCGCGATGTGCATCCCTCGCACTATGGAAGAGTTTGTCCTATTCATACTCCGGAGGGTCCGAATATCGGGCTCATTTTACATCTTGCCACCTATGCCAAGATAAATGAATTTGGAATTATTGAAACTCCGTATGTCAAAGTCAAAAATGGGAAGCTCTCACAAGAAGTGGTTTATCTGAATGCGCTGGAGGAGGAAAAATACAACATTGCCCATGCCGGAATTTCTTTTGACGAGAGTGGGATGATAACCGAGGAGAAAGTGGAAGCCAGGATTAAGACCGAGCCCGGTTCAATTTCCCGTGAT
>DATHJV010000043.1:0-4548 GCA_035489645.1 Minisyncoccota bacterium
CTATTGAGCGCGGGGTTAATCATGTTTCTTCACTGCATCTCTTGGCGGCGCTTCTTTTACAAGAGGAGTCCATGGTCAATTCCATCCTGGACAAGCTTGAAATCGATAGCATGCTCCTGACCGATTCTGTTTTAGAATTAATCGAATTGCCTGAAAACCATAACACCCTTTCTCCCTCCTATCAGATTTATCTCAATCCCGATCTGGCGCAAGTCATCGAGCAATCAGCGAAATTGGCGGAATCGATGAAAGATGATTTCGTTTCGACGGAGCATCTTTTTATTGCCGTCTTGGAAGTGACGAGCGAAGCTCGCGAGACTTTGGCGCGATTTCGCATCCACAGGGATGCGGTGATGAAAGTCGTTGAAGAATTGCGCAGTCAAAATATTACTGATGTAACGGAACCGAAGAAATTTAAATTGCTTATAAAATTCACCCGCAATTTAACCAAGCTGGCAAAGGAAGACAAATTGGATCCGGTCATTGGCCGGGACAACGAAATAATGCGGATTATGCAGATACTTTCTCGCCGAACAAAAAATAATCCTATTTTAATTGGTGAAGCCGGCACCGGGAAGACGGCCGTCGTGGAAGGACTGGCTCAGATGATTATCAAGAGCAATGTTCCGGAATCTCTTAAAGACAAAGAACTCGTTTCTCTTGATCTGGGGCTTTTGGTTGCCGGAACAAAATATCGAGGGGAGTTCGAAGAGCGATTGAAGGGTATAATGAAAGAGATCGAACGATCGGACGGGAAAGTCATACTTTTTATTGATGAAATCCACACCATCGTTGGCGCCGGAGGCGCTGAAGGCACGATGGACGCCTCAAATATGTTAAAACCGGCGCTTTCTCGTGGAGAGTTGCGGGCGATTGGGGCTACGACACTGAAAGAATACCAAAAACATATTGAGAAAGATCCTGCACTGGCTCGACGTTTTCAGCCGGTCTATATCGACGAACCGGGCGTAGAAGATGCGATAGCGATATTGCGCGGATTAAAAGAAAAATACGAGTTGTTTCATGGTGTACGTATAACGGACGAAGCGATAGTTTCGGCGGTTAATCTCTCTGCCCGTTATATAACGAATCGGTTTTTGCCGGATAAAGCGGTGGACTTGATTGATGAGGCTTCTTCTTCTCTTAAAATAATGCTGGAAAATAAACCGCCAGTTTTGGAAGACGCGCATCGGAAAATAATGCGCCTGGAAATTGAAAAGGAAGCGCTGAAAAAAGAAATAGCCGTCTTGAGTGAAGAAAAAAGCAAAGAAGAAAAAGAAAAAGCGCGTGAAAAAGGGAGCGTTATAAAAAACAGGCTCAAAGAGGTGGATAATGAAATAGGCAACTTGCACGAAAAGACTAAAGAACTGGAGTTGAAATGGCAAAATGAGAAATCTATCGTCGTTGAAATTCGCGCGATTAAAAAAGATCTTGAAAGCTTGCGTCTTGAGGCCGAAAATGCGGAGATGCGGTCAGATTTATCCCGCGCGGCCGAAATACGTTATGGCAAAATACCGACGCTCCAAAAGGAATTAGAAATAAAACTTTTGCGCTTGAAAAAACTGCAAAAATCGCGCCGAATCTTAAAAGAAGAAATTACCTCTGAAGATATTGCCGAAGTGGTTGCCCGCTGGACCGGCATTCCGCTCGCTAAAATGCTGGAGGAAGAGCGCGAAAAGCTTGAAAAAATGGAAATGGAATTAGGGAAGCGGGTGGTGGGTCAAGAAGAAGCTATAAAAAGAGTGTCCGACGTCATCCGCCGTTCTCGCGCCGGCATCGGAGACCCTAATCGACCGATCGGCTCATTTATCTTTTTGGGCCCGACGGGAGTGGGCAAAACGGAATTGACAAAAGCTCTCGGGGCTTTTATGTTCAGTGATGACCGGGCGGTTATCCGAGTGGATATGTCCGAATATATGGAGCGACACTCAATGTCTAAACTCATTGGTTCGCCTCCGGGATATGTCGGTTATGATGAAGCGGGCCAGTTGACGGAAGCGGTGAGGCACAGGCCTTATGCCGTAATACTTTTTGATGAAATTGAAAAAGCTCATCCGGAAGTGTTTAATATGCTTCTCTCGGTTATCGATGAAGGCAGATTGACTGACGGCAAAGGCAGAGTCGTGAACTTTAAGAATACGATTATTATTCTAACCAGCAATATCGGGAGCCAATTCGTGGAGAAAATGGAATCCATTGGTTTTTCTAATAACTCCAAAATGGCTGATTACAAAAATATGAAAGAAAAAGTTCTGGAAGCGCTAAAAGATAATTTTCGTCCCGAATTTTTAAATCGTCTGGATGAGATTGTCGTTTTTGATGTTCTATCCGAGCCGGCCATTGCCGAAATAGTTAAATTGAGGATAAAAGTAGTGGAAGACCGACTCTCCGGCAAAGGCATTAATTTTGAAATTACCAAAGAGGCGCTCTCTTATCTCGCGAAGGAGGGTTATAATCCGCACTACGGCGCGAGGCCGCTCAATCGTCTGATTCAAAATAAAATATTGAATCCGGTCGCATCATATATTATTTCAAACGGAGTTTCGAGAGGAGACACAGTAAGCGTGTCTGTGAAAGGAAACGAACTTATTATCGAAACCAAAAAAAACAAAGTCAAAAGCTCTATTCGGGTGCAATCTCGGTCTGCGGTTTAGAAGGTCTCGCAAAATATTTGCAGAACCTACAAAAAAACTGCCCGGAGTCCTTGAGGGGCTCCGGGCCGTTGTCAAACAATGTGCGATTGATTAGTAAAGTTCCCCACGCTTCAGGATTTCTGCCGGTTTGGGATGAGGCTTGTTGTTTTTCACATTAGCATCGGGGAGGGCCTCGATAATATCCCAGTGCTTCCTTTCGCGCTTTCTCGGGTCAGAAGGCACCTTTGCCGCAAGCTCGAATAACTCAGCCTGTGACAGCTTTGACAAACGCTTTGCCGTTCTGTCGGAATGAGTAAGTCTTGGGATGTGGGCTGGGACGTTACCTTCGCGTTCCTGTTTTGGGGTCGGGGTTGGCACGTTACTTTTTTTTCGCATATGTTGTTGTCAGTCCGCCTATGGGTTTTTCCCTTAGAGTTCCACGGAGTGGTTCCAAGAGGGGCGATATGTTTGTACTATTACGGCCACATTGTATACTTTTTTAATTTCACAAGTCAAGAAAATGTCGGCCGGGGTGCAAAAAAGGATTTTTTGTGGTATTTTTACGTGTATGCGTCGGTCGGATAGCGGCTATTCCAGGTGACTGTAAATCACCCGCCTTCGGGCATCGCTGGTTCGAGTCCAGCCCGGCGCACAAAATTTGTTAATATCATAAAAATATGCTATTATAAAAAAGTTCAAAAAGGCCTGCGGGCTTTTTGTGTTTATTTATGGAAATTAGAAACATAGCAATCATAGCTCACGTGGACCACGGTAAGACCACGTTGACCGACGCGCTAATGAAGCAGAATGGCGGATTTCAGGACGAAGGACTTTCGATGGATTCAAACGCTCTGGAAAAAGAGCGCGGTATTACTATTTATTCAAAAAACACTTCTATCTATTTCAAGAATACCAAGATAAATATCGTAGACACCCCCGGCCACGCGGACTTTGGGAGCGAAGTGGAACGCGTTCTGCGCGCTGTTGACTGCGTGCTTTTGTTAGTTGATGCCGTCGAGGGGCCGATGCCCCAGACTAGGTTTGTCCTAAAAAAGTCTTTGGAATTGGGCCTGAAACCTATAGTGGTCATAAACAAAATAGATAAACCCGCCTCTGATCCGCATAGGGTGCACGAGGAAATTTTAGGATTATTTTTTGAATTGGGTGCCAGCGAAGAACAGGCGAATTTTGAAACAATTTATGCAATCGGACGGGAAGGCAAAGCTTTCAAAAAATTGGGAGATTTATCTGCCGATCTATCTCCGCTTTTAGATTTAATTTTAGAAAAAGTTCCACAGGCGGGAGTGGGTGGAGATGGAAAAATGTCGGCGCAAGTTTTTAATTTGGGGTATGACAATTTCTTAGGCAGAATGGCAATAGCCCGTATTTATTCCGGGAAAATAAATTCTGGTAGCCAAGTTTTTGTGAAAGGAGAAAATGGAACTAGAAAGGGAAAGATAACAAAACTTTTTACTTTTGAAGGTATTGCCAGGAAGGAAGTAGAAATTGCCCCCTCGGGTGATATTGTGCTTTTAGCCGGGATTCCGGACATATATATCGGTGAGACATTGTGTGAAGATGAGAATACGAAAGCTCTGCCCCACATCGCTATTGATGAGCCGACCTTAACTCTAAATTTTTTAGTGAATGATTCTCCGTTCGCCGGACTGGAGGGAAAATTTGTTACTTCTCGGCAAATAAAGGAAAGGTTGGAAAAAGAATTGGAAATAAATGTCGGCTTGAAGGTTGATTTTTCTCCGGAGAGAAGCGAGAACAAAATGGGACCCTCTTTTTTCAAAGTTTATGGCCGGGGGGAGCTCCACATCGCGATACTTTTAGAATATATGCGCCGTGAAGGATTTGAAATGCAGGTTTCGGAGCCGGAAGTTATTATTAAAGAGCAGGGTGGAGTTAA
>DATHJV010000044.1:0-11552 GCA_035489645.1 Minisyncoccota bacterium
ACGGGTACAACCATGACATTCATAACAAAGTTCAGTAGTATTCCAACCAATATGGTAGACATCCATACAATCTTTGAGATCTAAACATCCATATGTATATTTACAATTTTCGGCCCTATTTACCTCGAAAGATTTGAGGACATTTTTACAATCATAAAGTAACGAACCAATAGAATTAATATTTCTTTCACTCACAACATAACGATGAATGGCGCTCTCCACCATCATGTCCTTAAATTCTTTATCCAATCCTTCTCGAATAATAAAAGAGGAGAATTCGTACTCCTTCATCTTCTTCAAATACTCTTCACGAGTGTATTGCTTATTTTGAAAGACATAACTTTTGTTACGCAAATTTGAGGACATAAAACAATTATTGCACCCCTTGCAATCATAGCAATAATAGCAGAACGAAGAATCTTTCAGGAAGATTCCATACTGGCATTGATAAGATGTACGGGAGTCTATTATTTCAAACAAGCGTTCCCCTTTTTCGTATATATACCAGCAATCCATGCAATCACGAGATTTTTGAACCCAAGTACCGTACATTAAGTTTTCGTTATCAAAAGATGCGAAAGAAAGATAAGTATTTTTATTATCTGCGGAGTGATTTGTGTACTCTGAATTTACACTTCTTTTATTTAAGAGCGCCATGCGGGGCACCTCATGTTGAAGTTCGGAAAATTGTTCAAAAAAGGGCCTCGAAAAATCAAAATCCCGTCCGTAAGATGCGGAATCCCAGCCGTCTCCCCACCAACATTCATTACAATAAACTTTGAAAGGCTTATTTGGCGAATATATGGTTACTGTGGACTTTCCGCAAAGGTCGCAATTGCGCCTATACAACGTCCGCTCATTTCGCCAAGCATAACGCCTCTGTTGCCGACATTCCTGACACCACGTGGGCGCCGGCACTTTTATCTTCTCGTAAAAATTAAAATCCTCAGACTCAATCGTGAAGTCTTTTTGGCAATTTTTGCAGTTTTTGGTTTCTGAATTCATATTTACATATTCATGCAATATTTTGTTTGTAACATTCTTCGCAGGCAATTTTCTTGTATCCCCATTCGCTCGGATAATAAGCCATTATATCCTTTCCACAGTAAAAGCACTCATAAGGACGTGATTTTAGGACAGTCAGATATTTCAGATGCCTTTTTGTTCGAACATCAAAATGATAATGTGGAAGCGGAACATTATTTTCCCTATAAAAAGCGAGTTCGCCTTTGGCAATATTAAAGCGCCAGCCGGTCTCCGGGCAAATAAGCGCCTCTGTGGTGATGCTATCTTGAACACTTTCTATAGTGTCTTCCAATTCGCTCGTGCGCATCCCTTTCAGGTGACTCTCGTCAATGTCTTCCCAATATCCGCCTAACTTTAAAATGTCTTCCTTCTTGACATCAGGAAAATATAAAAATCCGTTAGAAAAATTAAAAGGTCCGGCGCTCATAGAATATGGAGGAAATTTGCCATATTCTCCCCTCTTTTTCATATTCTTTACAATTTTATTTTTCAGAGTCTCATATTCATCTTTAGTATATTGCCTATTTAAAATACAATACTTCTTTTTCTTCAGACCAACACATCCGAAACAATATTCGCATTCAATGCACAGGTCGAGATATTCACTATAACGCGAAGCAGACTGAATGCTATATTTGAGGGCAAAGGAATCATGACATTTGGAACAATTACCAGATAATTCGGAACCCCAGTCACCACTCATATCGATGCAAGATTTAAGGCTAAATCCTCTCAGGCAATTTCTGCAATCTTCCGATTCGTTTATGGTATTGCAATTATGACAATCTTTTACGTCCAATAAATAATTCCCGTCGGAGTTATACGCTTTGAGATTGAAATTTTCTCTGTGCACTGCCTCATTTTTTGCCAATTCCTCAAAACGATTTTTAAAATATTGCACGGATTTGTACGACCCAAGTTTGAATGATTTTAATTTTTCTTCATATTCTTCCTTTGAATATTGGACATTCTCTATGCAATGGGATTTATTCCGAAGATTCCAGCACATAAAACAATTCTGGCAATTGCGGCAATCATAAAGGAAGCTCGATTCTATGCAGTCCCTGGAATGTCTGGAATAAAAAAGTTTGTATGAATTATAGCAATCTCCGCAGTCGTAGCATTTTTCGCAATCGAAACAGATGACCACATCAATAGAATTTTTTACTTTTAAATTGCGGTATGAATAAAATAGATCTTCGCAACCTATCATTGAACGAGAAAGATGACAGTTTTTTGAATTCCAGACGTCGTCGCACCAATCGCAGCCGGTGTTTTTTGTCCCATTTTGGTGAGGCTTGGGAACTTTTTCTTGCAACTCCTTGAACTGGTCAAAAAAAGATCGCTCCGGATCGTAATCTTTTGCGAATTTCATCGCATCCCATTTATCGCTGTGCCATTCTCGCAGAGTGTAGATCGGATATCTACAATTTTGCGGTAAAACTGTAATTAAACTTTCTCCAGAGAGATCCGATTTGCCTTTGCGGAATTTGCCAAACATCCAAAAAGATAAATGTAATTTTATTCGACAAAAGAAACATAGTGTCGGTAATTCAATGCCAACTTTTTTATATAAAGTTAATTCTTCCTCCGATATTGAGAAATTTTCTTTGCAATGTTCACAAATTTTAGCTTTGAGATTCGCTGTATTCATAAACGTTCACCCTCGCCGGACGCATGACGCGCTCGCCTAACTTGTATCCTTTTTGAACGACGCTCGCGACCGTATGATCAAGCTCTTTTTTATCTGTCGGAACCGATTCCATAGACTGGTGAATATTAGTATCGAATCGCTCGCTCGCCTTGCCTATTTCTTTTATCCCATATTCTTCAAATATAGTATTCATCTGCCCGTATATATATTCCACCCCCTTTCTCCAGTTTTCATCAACTTTTTCCCAAGCCTCGCGATTGGCGAAAGCCATGTTGAAACTATCCGCGACCGTCAGAAATCGCGTCAAAATCCGCTCACGTATTGATTCTGAAAACATTGCTTTTCGATCATCTTCCCCTTTTCGATAGTTAGCAAATTCCGCCCGTTCTCTCTGCCAGCCGGTCAAATATTCTTCTTTCTCTTTTCTGCATTGTTTCAAATCTTCTCTCAGTTTCTTGAGAGTTTTCTTTAGATCTTCCTCGCCGTCTTCGTTGAATTCAACCTCTACAACTTCCGAGTTATCGGATTCAGCAGAATCGCCTAAAGTAGCCTCGAGAGGTTTATTTTCAGTATTTTCAACATCTTTTTTGACTTCTTCGTCGGACATGACCCTATATTAGCATAAAAAAATACCTCTTGAAAGGGGATTTTTTGAAACAATTATAGATAAAAATAACAAAAGCCCGAAAGAGATTTCTTCAGGGCCCGTTTTGATTTATTCTATGAAAGTTTTTTTGTGCGGAGCGAGCTTGCAAGCCCGCTCCGCTTGCGCCAGACATCAATCCCAAACTATGACTTTGACTTCTTCCCTCATGGCTTTGAACTTTTTTAGATATTCTGCCCATTTTTTGGCAACATCCGACTCGGTCATTTTCGGCTTTGGAATACTTGGATCCGTCTGACTATAATCCACCTCAGCGGCAGAGAGATTATACATCAGCATATCCGGCGCTTTCCAGATCCGAACAAGTTCCAACTTCGAGGGAGTTTCTCTGTTGGAAACGTAACCGATGTTGCCAATCTGGATCTCAATTGTTTTCTTGTTGACAAAGATTGAGATCTTGTCCTTTGCTTCTGCTAAGGCAGGTAAGAGACAGACTACTAGTAGTACCGCAAGTACATTTTTCATTTTGACTTTCTGTTGATGTTTGTTCGCCACTCTCGGCATGAGCGTAGCGATAGCAAAGCTCATGTGTAATAAGCTCTCTTATCGCTGCACTCACGAACAAACATTATTGATTGTTAAAGTACTTAGGCCGCGACAATTATAGCGTAAAATTGACCCATTGTCAAGCACAAAACCCTCGAAATATAAGGACAAAGGCGTTTGCGGCCACAACTCTCGTCCTCGCCGTCGCTCGGACTCGGTCGCTCGTTGCTACTCGCAGTATGGCTCCGGCCGAGCAAGCGCGAAGAAAAAGCCGGCGCGGGCCGCAGAATTTTTAAACCTAGTGGTCAAACTGCGTCATCCGCTATTTCCGGCTCTCCGCAAAACGGTTCGCACCGGAAATTTTCTCTTGCACGAAATCGCAGTAAACGCTAAGTAGTTAGCGTTTACTCCATTGCGGCGCCTTGCGAGCTTTCTTGAGGCCGAATTTGCGGCGTTCTTTGGCTCTCGGATCGCGCTTTAAATATCCTAAACTTTTAAGATTTTTACGAAATTCGGGATCGGAGAGGATAAGGGCCCGGGCGAGTCCATGCCTTATTGCTTCGCTTTGGCTGTGGATCCCTCCGCCTTTCACCCGCACTTCTACTTTCCATTTCAAGCTCGCCTTTCCTTCATCTCCTTTTAGCCCCTTAATCATCGGATCTAAAATCGCCCGACGCTCTCCTTCTGATTTAAAATAATCTTTGCTGTCGATACCATTTACCAAAAAACTTGCCTTGGCAGCCGAAGTGATTCGCACTCTCGCGATTGAAGTTTTGCGCCTGCCCACAGCTTCGAGATAGTTTCCTACTTTTGTGTCTTTTTCCATAATAAATTTTTATGATTCTATATGTAAATTTTTCATCATTCTCATTCTTAATTTATTTGCCGGCAACATCTGATAAATGCTAAGTCTAATCAGCTCAGACAATCCTTTTTTCTCCACCGTTTCGCTACCGCCGACTATACGCAGTCCGCCTGGAATTCCGGAATATCTAGTGTGATAAATTGTTGCGAGCTTCTTCGGGGTAATACGAAGTTTCGTTGCATTTATAACTTTTACAGGCACCCCAGAATAAATATTCCTTTCGAAGGAGGGTCTGGTCTTGCCCATTAAAAACATGGCGACTTCACTCGCCACCCTTCCTAAAGTTCGTTCGCTTGCATCTATTATTTTAATTTCTTTTGTGTTTTTCATACATTAATTTTCAATTACACAAATTCTATAATAGCCATTTTGGCGCCGTCTGACTTTCTGGTCCCCAATTTTAATACCCTGGTATATCCTCCGCTTCTACCTACATAATTCGGCGCGATGACCTCAAAAAGCTTCTTGATTTCGGGACGTCGATTAGAAAGCTTCCCGATTAATAAACGGCGACTAGCACTTGTGCCACTTTTGGCTTTTGTAACAAGTTTTTCCACAAAAGGCCGCAGTTCTTTTGCTTTGGCTTCGGTAGTTTTTATTTTTCCACGCACAATTAAATTGAGCGCCAAAGAATTAATCAGGGCGTTTCTAACTTTTCTAACTCTGCCGAATTTTCTTTTGTTATTTCCGTGTCGCATCCCAGCACTAAAATTTTATTTATAATAATTATGATAATCTATACTATTATCCACTACTTGTCTATTTTCTCAATTTTTCTTAATCAAAAATTTAGTACGGGACAGGTATACTATTCTTTTAAATTCAGACCAAACTTACCAAGCACTTTTTTAATTTCAGAAATTCCCTTCTCGCCAATTCCTTCAACTTCAAGCAAATCTTCCCTTTTCTTTCGGGCTAGCCCCCCTAAGGTGCGAATATTCGCGCCAGTTAAGGCATTTAATGTTCTGGTTGAAAGATCCAGACTGTCCGTTCTGGTTTTCAAGACATCGGTAAAAACGTCGCCCTTTTTAGTTAAACTATCCTCTCCGACGCCCTCGGAACCCAAGGTCGCGACTTCGATCCCCACAGGAGTCGGAGCTTCCGGCTCTTTAAAGTCAACGATGGCCTTTAATTGATTGATCATAATTTCAATCGAGCGTGAAAGCGCATCGCGCGGAGTTAGAGTGCCATCGGTCTCAATCGAAATTCTTAAGCGATTGTGGTTGGTTTTGTCGCCTACACGCATATTTTCAACTTCATAAGAAACCCTTCTAATCGGAGTAAAAATAGCATCAACTGCAATTGTGCCGACATCAACTTTTTCTTTTTGAAAAACTTCTTTTGGAATAAACCCCAGCCCTTTTTCTATCCGCAACTCAATATTTAAATTAACTTTGCCGGTGACATCCACGATATGTAGCCCTGGATTTAATATCTCCACTTGCCCGCCAGTTTTTATATCTTCCGCGGTAACGCTTTTAGGGCCTTTGACAGAGAGGCTGACAGTCTGGGGTTCATCCGATAACATTTTAAAACGAGTCTTTTTTAAATTCAGAATCATCACAATTACATCTTCTTTGATTCCATCGAGAGTCTGAAACTCGTGGTTTACGCCACTAATTTTAACTGAAACAACGCTAGCGCCGGGTAGTGAAGAAAGGATAATTCTTCTTAAGCTATTCCCTAGTGTATGACCATACCCCGGATACAGGCCATCTATTTCAAACGTTCCCTTGTTTCCCTCCTCCAAAACGACACGAGGCTTGGAAGGCATAACGATTTTATATTCAGACATAGTTATTTTATATAAAATTAATAATCTAACGACTGTAGAACTCAAGCACTGCATTTAAATCAATAAAACCTTCCGTGTTTTTTGGCTTATCTAAAATTTTTCCCTCCATTAAATTAGCATCGAAGGCAACCCACCCCGGCGGACTGTAGTCTTTAATTTTTTCGGCGATATTTTCAAAAATTCCCTTGCCTTTCGATCCCACGCGTACTTTTATACTGTCACCGGACTTTAATTCGTACGAAGGGATGGTAACTTTTTTGTCATTCACCATAAAATGTCCGTGCGATACCATTTGCCTGGAGGAGCGGCGACTAGACCCGAGACCCATTCTATAGACTGCATTATCGAGCCTTGATTCAAGTCCTGCATAGAGCATGGCAGCTGTTTCAACACCCTTCTTCTCTATTGCCCTTTTAACATAATTTGAGAGTTGGCGTTCAGTGATGCCGTAGGAGAAACGAATTTTTTGTTTTTCAATTAACTGCGCCCCGTATTCTGAAGGAGCTTTTGGACGACGGGCAGAACCGCTAAAAGAAGCTGTTCTAAATTTAGGAGTCTGACACTTGTCATACACCCCCGGACCTAGTCTTCTACAAATTTTAAATTTTGGTTTGGATATCATCCCGTTAGAAGCAGGTCGCGGTCAGTAAACCGCGACTATGCTTGATTAAGTTATTAAATTTTATTTTTTTTATAAACATAATTTTATATCAAAACTGCGACCGCGGCTTCTAACGGGATTACACTCTTCTGGGCTTTTTGGCTTTCGGCCCGTTGTGAGGCATCGGGGTCGCATCAACAATGGAAGTGATTTCAATCCCGTGAGCCATAAATGCCCTGATCGCGGGCTCGCGTCCTGATCCGACTCCCAGAACCACAATGTCTGCGTCTTTGACTCCAAGTGTTACGGCCTGGCTCCCGATCGCGTCACCAACCTTAGAAGCCGCGAACGGAGTTCCCTTTTTTGCCCCCCGAAATCCCAGAGCGCCTGCGCTTGACCAAAACAATGTATTTCCTGCCTTATCCGAAAAAAGGACTTTGGTATTATTAAACGTGGCATCAATAGAGAGCACACCTGAAGTTATTTTCTTTTTTGGCGTTTTGAGAGGAGCCTTCATAACCTCCGCGCCAGTTTTAGTCTCTTCCTCCTTTTCTATTTCTGCTTTTAGTTTATCTTTTGCCATAATGTTTAGGTTATAGGTCGTAGGTTATAGGTTGTAGTATTTTGCATCTACTATACACTATTCGCTAATACCTGTTCACTATTTCTATGTCTTGGTCTCTTTTCTTTTACCGGAGGCCATTGTCTTCCTTACGTTACCTCGAACCGTTCTGGAATTCGTCTTTGTTCGCTGCCCCCGAACCGGCAATCTTTTTATATGGCGAATGCCCCGGTAACTTTTAATATCCTTCAGTCTCTTTATGTTAGCTCCGATTTCTCTTTTCAAATTTCCTTCGATTAAAATTCCTTCGATAACAGCACGAATTTTATTTTCCTCATCCGAAGTCAAATCTTTGGCTTTTTTCCCGCGATCGATGCCGACTTGATCTAAAATTTTTCGAGCTCTAGAAATACCAATACCATACAAACAAGTGAGCCCAATCTCAAGTCTTTTTTCATTTGGTACTGTGATTCCAAGTATTCTCATCCCGTTTATAAGCAGGTCGCGGTCGAGAGACCATGACTATACTTGATTATGTTATTAAATTTTATATTTTTTATCAACATAGTTTATAAATGAAACTGCGACCGCGGCCTCTGATGGAACTCATACGATTCTCATAAAATTATTGTTTTTGCTTATGTTTAGGATTGGAGCAAGTAATCCGCAAATGCCCACGGCGTCTGACCATTTTACAATTATCACAGATTAATTTTACAGCTGACCTAATTTTCATAATAAAACAAAAAACAAGGAAAAAACCCCTTATTTTTCAAGACTATTGCTTTTTAAAAACCAAGACCTTTATGATACACCATTACTAAAAAAATTACAACCTCTTGACTATTCTTCCCTTACCCCCATATGGGTCGAGTACCATTTCGACTGAATCTCCAATCAAGACTTTAATTCTATGCATACGCATTTTCCCTGAAAGATATGCGAGAATTTCTTTTTTATCCTCGCTCTTGTCAACACTATTATCTAAAATTTGGACCCTAAACAAAGTGGAGGGCAGAGCTTCAGTAACCACTCCCCTGGCAGTCAACAATTTTTCTTTTTTTAGGTCGCTCATGTATAAGATATAACTATAATAAAATTAAATACTAGAGTCAAGCTCTATTTTACGAATACGATACTCTAGGTGCAACCTAAAAGAAATATTTAGATTCCCTAACTATTTCGGATAATTCACAATCACTTTTATGTCTTTTGCCTTATCGGGGATGGACATCTTCCAAAAAGGACTTATCGATAAGGCAGCCAAATCAATATCGGGATATTGGGCAAATATTTGTTTAAAATCTTTTTTTGCTTTACCCAAGAGGTCGCCCGTCAGCTTATTCTCATCAATTTTCCAAATAATTTTTGTTGCGCCGCTTAAATTAAAATTTATATTTTTTACATCGGCAAGATTATTTGTAAGTGAGATGTTATCTTCATCAGGAAAAGAGAAAATCAGATCAGCAATATTCGACAAATAAACGGGGCTGCCGTCAAAGCCAGAGATATTATCTTCCGCAATTTTTTGCGTCAGCTTCTCTTCATTAAAAAGAAAACCGTATAGTGTGCCTTTGAGTGTTAAAGGCAGCATATTGTCTTTGGCCGCAGCGTTATCAATATTGATGTCATCCAGATTGAGAAAAACTGCGTCTTTAAACAGAATAAATCCGCTCGGAATCTGGCCTGTCGCTTTCTGATAGAGTTTTGTTTGGAGGGACTTTTTTAAATCGTTGGTCGCCGTCAACTTATCTGCATCCGAAATTAAAGGTGCTTTGCCCTTAAATCCGCCAGTGATTTGGTCTTTGGACCTCCCATAGAATTTAGAATACCTAGCGGTCCCCTTGAAACCCAAAATGGTAAAGTCAAGCGGATCGCTATTATATTCTTCACCCGCTATACTTGCATAAATTTCTGCCTCGACCGATCCGGGGGTTTTGCCATTCATTCCCGGGACGACCAAAGCCTTCTTAGTTTTATAAATTTTACCATTTGATCCTTCCAGACGCGTATTAATAGCAAGTATTTGACTAGCGGAACTATATGCATTATAGATCACGATAACGCCAGTTGCCTGCACTGCGACTTCTTTTTGTTGCGTGGTTTGAACCATTTTATTTTCTTCTCCGGAAATAACTATTTCATCAAAAGGCAATGCCTCTTCCCCTACATCAAGAGTAGCGGATAAATTTTCATTTAAAACTACATCTTTCATTTTTGGATTGACTGTGACTGTCGCACTTGAATAAAAATAGGAGAGAGCAAAAAAAAGAAAGAGAAGCGAGACAACTGCCACTACCCACAACCCACGCTGGGAAAAGGCTCGGGGTCGGAGCTTATCATTATTTTTAGCCGGAGGCGGCAAGAGGGGCTCGGGCCGTCCCTGATGTTTCATTTTTACCATATCCATGTCCTTCAGAAAATTTTTTGACATAATTATATTCAGTCTAAATATTTGAGAGAATTGAGGCAGGGTTAATTAAAAATCGATCAATATAAATGGAATCAATAATTAGAAAAATATCGCGTACAACATTTTCCTCAAATTGAGCGAGGCCGTGGAAAACTTTAGCATCCAGAAAAACAACCTTAAACTTTGATTCTGTGAGAGTATATTGATTGAATTGTTCAGTCTTTATAGTTTCCGAAAAGAAATTGAGCATTTCTTTATCGACAGCCAGGTAAATAGTCGCCGGAACAGAAATATCATTTGAAATAGTAGATAAAGACTTCTGAAACTTAAGCAGCCACTCCTTTTTTAATTTATCTATTGCTGAACCAAGATTTTTTGTCTCGGACTCGGCCGCATGCTCATCCTTAAAGAGAGAAATAAGGGATTTGGCTTCAGCGAATGAGAGACGCAATGCCGCTGCGACTCCGCGGATCATAAAGTTGAGTCCTAAAGGAAAAGAAATTGATTCACGCAGGATATTCTTCTTCACCATAGTAATATCAGTCATTTCTCCGTCGATATTAATTAAAAGAAAATCTTCGCTTGCCGCATATATATCGCGCACCACCGCAAATGAAGAGAACGCAAACGAAGAAAATTTTATCTCAGCAGACTGAAAATGCGCGCCGATGGCCTTTTCGATCTTCCCTAAGGTCTGCTCATCGCACATCGCGATAAAAATAGTCATTTCCAGATCTGTTCCCTTCTGGTTCAAAGGATTCGGTGTCTCATAACCGTTCATCATCGTTTTGATATTTTTTAGCTCGATTAATCGAGCCGGAGTGCCGGAGCGCAAATATTTTACCAAATGTTCTTCTTGAAACAGATTCTTCTCCTTCTGAATTAAACTATCAGCGAGCTTGGAAGTAAATAAAAAGGGCGTATTTTTTTCAAGTCTTATGATTCTGGTTTGGGAAACATACCAAAGGGAAGAAAGAACGCAAAAAATTGCTTTCGGAACGCCCAGACCTGCGCTATAAACCTTCTCGACAACCACCGAGAGAGATTTAATGGTTAATGCCAAGAATCGATCAGCCTGAATATTCTCTTCAAGAGTAATCTTCTCGCTAACAGAAAAAACTATCTTGGGAATTCCGGATTTCTGCGCCCAAAAAAGCGCTCCTTCTATTGAAGAAGATCCAATATAAAAAACCAAAACTAATTTACCCCTATCGCTATTCCCTGAAAAAATTCCCATTCAGTTAATTATAACAACAAGAGAGGAGCAAAGCAAAAGATTTCTTTTGCTTTATCCGAGTGCCGCTCCTATATGGTACCTCATATAACAATAAACGATGAGTATGAACAAGTTTCCTCACACCACAAAATTCTTCTTGACGATGCCTCCCTTGGCTGTGATTGCTGCAGTTGTGAGCACCTCGGTATAGGTGCCGTCTGCATTCTTCTTGTCGATAGTGAAAACATATTTGTTGTCCGCAAGCAGGCA
>DATHJV010000045.1:0-4947 GCA_035489645.1 Minisyncoccota bacterium
ATAATCTGGATATTGTAAAAAGTTCCGACCACATCATAGATATCGGTCCGGAAGGGGGACTAAAAGGCGGCAATCTGGTAGCTAAAGGTACTCCGGAGGAAGTGGCGAATAACACAAAAAGCTATACCGGAAAATATTTGAAAAAAGTTTTGAGAAGATAATGTTTCTTGCTTGCTCCAGTGAAATGAAAAATGAATTATTAAAAAAACTAAAAATTCCCGATAAACCCGGTGTTTATTTTTTCTTAAAAGGGAAAGATATTTTATATATCGGCAAGGCGACATCTCTGCGAGACAGAGTGAAAAGTTATTTTGGAAAGGATTTGATTGCAACTCGAGGTCCGATGATTGTCGATATGATTTTCCAAGCGAACAAAATTGACTGGCGAACTACCGATAATGTACTTGAAGCTCTAATTTTAGAGGCATCCCTCATTAAGGCTCATCAGCCGAAGTATAATAGCAGGGAGAAATCTGACACAAGCTTCAATCATGTATCTATTACCAAAGAATTATTTCCAAAAGTATTAGTTATCCGAGGTAAGGAAATTAACTTTGAAAGTAAAATTTTCGGGGACCAAAAACTTCGCTCTATTTTCGGGCCTTTCACGAACGGAGGCCAGTTGAATGAGGCGATGAAAATTATTCGCCGGATTTTTCCGTATATTGACGCGAGCTCCAGCAAGAAACAAAATTATCAGTTTTATAAACAACTCGGATTAACTCCGGATGTTGCAGCTCTGCACGCCTATTTGCAGAATATCAATTATCTGAGATTATTTTTTCGGGGTAAAAAGAAAGATATTATCCGAGATATGAAGAAAAAAATGATGTTGGCGGCTAAAGCACAGAATTTTGAAAGAGCAGGTGAATTAAAACGACAGCTCTTTGCGCTGCAACACATCAACGATATTGCTCTTCTAAAAAATGAAAATTATGCTAAAGAGAGGGCGGCTCCAATTCCTTTCAGAATCGAAGCCTACGATATAGCGCACATGAGCGGTAAAAATATGGTCGGAGTGATGACCGTGGTGGAGAATAATTCGGTGGTAAAGAGCGAGTATAAAAAGTTCAGAATTAGAACGCAGGATAATGCGAACGATACCGGCGCCTTGGTTGAAGTTCTCAGTAGAAGGCTCGCCCATAGCGAGTGGACATATCCAAACTTGATTGTAGTCGACGGGGGAGTGGCCCAAATAAATGCCGCCGAAGCGGTGCTAAAAAGTTTGAGATTAAATATTCCGGTTGCGTCTGTGCTAAAAGACGAACGACATAAGCCAAAGGCGATAAAAGGGGATGGCGAACTGATTAAAAATAATCAAACTGCGATTCTACTATCAAATAGTGAAGCTCACAGATTTGCAATTGCTTACCATAAAAAAATGCGTGGCAAGAATTTTCTGAAAATATGAACATTCTTATCTTACACAATATCAGAAGCGTTGAAAATGTCGGATCAATGTTTCGCACCGCGGATGCGGCAGGCGTTGATAAAATTTATTTGACCGGTTACACCCCTGCTCCCTTGGATCGATTTGGAAGAAAAAGAAAAGATTTGACAAAGTCCGCCTTGGGCGCAGAAGAGTTTGTGCCCTGGGAGCAAAAAAGCCTGCCCGCCCTCATGCGCAGCTTGAGGCGGGAAAAATATTTTCTTATTGCCATTGAACAAGCCAAAAATTCTATTAATTACAAAAAAGTTCGGCTAAAGAATAAAAATGCTTTTATTGTCGGGGCAGAAGTGACCGGCATATCGAAAAATATTTTAAAAAAGTGCGACGTAATTGCGGAAATTCCAATGCGGGGCAAGAAAGAATCGCTAAATGTTTCCGTAGCAACGGGGGTAGCATTATTTAGAATGATTGATCGGTAAAATAGACAAAAAGTATAGAATGCTTATAATACAAAGATGAATGAAGAAGGACTTGGTTTAGGAAATATTAACTCTTCAGAAAAAGAGCCCGATAAATCTTATCGTGAGAGAAAAACGGTCGGCAATACTCAAATTAGTGTGGCATGGGATTCAGATTACGATGACTACAATATTTTTTTTCCTCAAATAAAAACTGGTGACGAAGCTACAAAGAATGGGGTGTATGATCAGGTTATTAGGATTGGTGAGAGTCCTAAGCTAGCAAAACAAGTTTTTGATTATGCGGCTAAACTAGCCGAAACTGAACATGATTTATATAAACTTTACAAAGCAGTAGAAAGCTTTGCTAGAACTCTAGATAATTAGAGTAATTATTTTTGACAATTAGAGCAGAAAATAGTGGCGCGGGTTTGAATGATGATCTTTTTAAGGGGTTTGCCGCAGCGGGGACACTTTTCGCCAGCTTTGCCATAAACTTTATGTTCGCGAGCATAATTGCCACGAGTTTCGTCTAAGAGTCTGTAAGTTGCCACCGAGGAACCGCCTAAATCTGTGGCTCTTTTTATAATTCGTAGAATTGCTTTGTATAAAAGTGCCGCTTCAGAAGTTTTGATAGAAGAAGAGTCCCGATCAGGACGAATTCGCGCCTCAAAGAGACTCTCATCTGCATAAATATTCCCGAGCCCTGCCACAATACTCTGGTCCATAAGCACTGCTTTTATTTTACCCTTTTTATTTTTTAGAGATTCTCGCAAATATTTTAAGGTAAACTTTTTATCGAAAGGCTCGAGTCCTAAAAACGCGAAGTGATTTTCCTTTTCAAACGTCTCTTTGCTCGGGTAGTAAAGCAGATAGCCGAACATGCGAGTGTCGTTGTAGTAGAGGGTGCCTTTTTCTAATTCAAAAATTATGTGAGTGTGTTTATTAGGGAGTTTATATTCCGAAATTTCAATCGGGTGGCCACCAATCACAGTTTTATTCTTGGAGTGATATGCAAATTGCCCAGACATTTTAAGATGTACTAGCATTACCTTACCGCTTGCAAATTTAAATATAAGATTTTTAGCCCGTCTCTTAATATGCGCAAAACGCTCTCCCTTAAGCCCCTTTTTAAATTCACGAACTTTTTTAGAAGATGCGACACGGATGTTGCCCTTACCGGAGACAAGCTTAGGTTTATTAACCTTAACTCCCAAAATCTTTTGCCCGACAATAGCTTTCTCAAGTCCGCGACGTAAATTTTCTACCTCTGGTAATTCCGGCATGGCAGTATTGTAGCACGAAAGGTATAATGGAAATATGACGAAAGTTTTCTTTAAAATTATTTTTTCGTTTGTATTCGCGAGCCTTTTCTTGGTGGAGACATCGAACGCTCAGATGATTGGCCCGATGCCTGAGGCAAGAGCCCCGGTCAAAATTCTGTTAGTTCCCGGCCATGATGATGAAAATTGGGGAGCGCAATACGGGAATCTGAAGGAGGCGGCGATGAATTTAGCGCTCGCAACCAGGATTTACAATATTTTAAAGCAAGATAGCAGATTCGATGTCTATATTACAAGAAATAGTCTGGGTTATACCAAAGAATTTGCCGATTATTTTACTGATCATCGGGCAGATATAATCTCTTTCAAAGAAAATGCAAAAATTGAGAATCAAAATAATATAGCGAACGGGAGTTTCGTTGAAATAGAAAATGCCCCGCATGTCACAGTATCCCAAGATATAGCCGACCGATTGTATGGCTTCAATAAATGGGCGAACGAGAATAATATGGATGCCGTGATTCATGTTCATTTCAACGATTATCCCAGAGTGAACAGATGGACTGCGGGGAAATATAGAGGATTTGCTATTTACATGCCTGAACGTCAAATGGTAAATTCAACTGAAAGCGCAAGGTTGGCGGCTTTTATTTATTTAAAACTGAAGGAAAAGTATATTACGAGCACCTATAAAAGAGAATCGGGAGGCTTGATTCCAGACCAAAAGCTTATCGCCTTGGGCGCTAATGGCACGCTGTTGCCCTCCGTCCGTTCTGTTTTAATAGAATATGGATATATTTATAGATTTGGAAATAATTTGGAGCGGCAAAATCACTACACCAATATGGCCAATCTAACTGCTCAAGGTATTAAAAATTATTTCTTCGGAAAATAAAACTCGTACGCCCGCGACGAATTTTACTTTCCTCCCAAAATTTTTAACGCTTCACGGATTTTTGTATTGGTGTCTGTGTCCGGCTTTACTTTTTTTAGCGCTACCCGGGCTTCATTTTGAGAATAACCCAATGATTTCAATGCCTCCAGCGCGTCCAATTCTCCCTGTAGAGACTTTTCTCCCAATTTGTCCCCTTTCTCTGCCATTTTATCTCGTAATTCTATGACGATTTTTTCCGCGGTTTTTCTGCCGATGCCCGAAATTTTTGTCAGATACGACGTGTCACCAGTACCGATGGCATGGCGCAATGTTTCGATTGAAGTAATTCCCAAGATGGCGAGCGCTGATTTGGGTCCGATGCCGGAAACGCTGATAAGCATTTCAAAAAATTCTAATTCGGGGTATTCTAAGAATCCATATAAATCAAGCATATCCTCGCGCACATGCGTATGAATCCAAAACATTGTTTCGTTTCCCTGCTTTTTTAATTGAGACAATGTATCGGGGGATACATTGATTTTATATCCAACCCCGGACGTTTCCACGATCAAAAACTTCTCCGTTTTCAATATTATTTTTCCTTTAATACTGCCAATCATTAGCTTATCTTATCAATTAAATTCTCATTGCACCAATTGACGTTTTGCCCAATAAAATACATAATCTTTCAATAAAAGTTCTTTTGTTCTTCAACAATCTTTGACGGGCTCGATATGACTCGAGGCGTACAAAGAATGAGGGAAAAAGTGCGTTCACCTAACAAGCTCCTTATGAATAAAAAAATTGCGGATGCTAAAACGGCACTCATTAAAGCAGTCTATGAAGTCAATTGGAATGATCCCGATCTCGACCTTAAAGCGATCATTGAAGCCCAAAAGAAGGGTTCGTTGCGGGTTCCATTTGTGGATTGGTTGCGCAAAA
>DATHJV010000046.1:0-10402 GCA_035489645.1 Minisyncoccota bacterium
GCCAGCAATGAAAGAAATAATAAAAAATGACATACTTTGTTTTTAGTATATCATATAAATATGTCTGATTTTAAGGAGAAAGTTTTAAATATTGTCAGAAAAATTCCAAAAGGAAAAACAATGACTTATAAGCAAGTGGCGAGACTCGCGAAAAGCCCTCGGGCTTTTCGCACAGTGGGAAATATTATGGCCAATAATTTCGATCCGGAAATCCCGTGTCATCGAGTTATAAAATCAGATGGAACTCTAGGCAACTATAATCGCGGAGGAATAAAAGCTAAAAAAAGACTTCTACTCCAAGAAGGTGCGATGAAATAAATGTTGCGCTGTATTCTTGTTTATTACAAATGAAAAGGGACCAACGCGAACGCTGGACCCTCGATTAACTGGACAAGACCTTATTTGGCGAGCTTGGCGAGCAGGGTTTCCGCTCGCTTCTTAAGAGTGGATTCAAACATCTTCTGGAAGTACGACTTATCGTCGGGAAAATTGCCAGAAAGATTCACTCCCCTCTGCGTCACTCTCAGTATGCCCTCGACGATGGATCCCATCACCTTGAAACTGAACTTGCCCGTGTCGCCGTCCCAGTTCACTTGAAAATCCTCTATATTGTCGGCGAACTGAGTTTTCACCTCATTGAGAAGAACCTTGGCACGCTCGATGGCTTTCTCCTTCTTAAGGAGGTGCGGAACCTTCACGTTTAACTTTGCCATTTTGGCCTCCTATTTTGAATGTTTTGTACTACGAATCCCTTTGGCAGGGTATTGGATTTCGATGGTTCCAATGCTGTTAAGAATAGCATATTATGGGCTTCAAAGTTAAGCCAACCTAGACATCATTTCTGCTGTTTTGTAGTTTTAATCTTATGAATCTGTGATTAAAGAAATTTCTTGGTGCGCGGGGGGAGAGTTGAACTCCCACGCCCTTGCGGGCACCAACACCTCAAGCTGGCTTGGCTACCGTTACAACACCCGCGCATAATAAAATTATATATCAAGGCGCTCCGAAGACATAACTTTTCGCAGGGGTTTTGCGAGCGGCGGCGAGCAAACTTCAGGATTTTTTAAGCTTCAAAAAATCCGTACCGAAGAAAAGTTTATGCCTGAGGGGTGCCTTCCTCAGCTTCCTCAAAGTGAGCGATCGAGCGCATTTTACTGCGGACATCTTTAACGGCTTTGTGGCGAATATAGTAAAGCTTCGCTCGGCGAGCGCGAGATTTTTTAGTTATTTCAATTTTATCCAGCATGGGCGAATAAAGCGGGAAAATTCTCTCCACCCCGACACCCGACGCTATTTTTCTGACCGTAAAAGTCGCGCCCAACTCGCTGCCGTGCTTCCGCGCGAGCACAATCCCCTCAAATGCCTGCAATCTGAATTTGGGCGCTTCGCCCGCTTTGGGAGTTCCTTTCTTTTTACTCCCCTTCTTTTCACTTTTTTCAGTTTTCTCTTCCAAAATCTTAGACCAGACGTTCACGGTATCACCAGCCTTAAAATGCATCTTCTTTCGGGCTTCCATATCCACCGGGCTGAATTTGATATTGCTTGTTTTCATTGGGAGAACTTTAGCATAAAATGTTTTCTAAGGCAATTATTCTACTTATTCTCCAGGAAATGTTCTACATATTTTCTCTCATACTCATTCAATTCTTGAAGTCTCGGCTCTTTTTCTTTTTTTTCTTTCCTTAATTCTTTAACCCATTTTTTATAAATTGCATCTGTATGGTTTTTTATTTCTTCTATCTGTTCATCTATATGTTCTATTTTTCTTATTTCCTCTCTAATTGTATAAATGTCATATACATCAACCATTTTTCCATCAGGAGATAAGCTCCTTTCGAATCCATGTTTAACTTTTAGCAAAATCGATCTTATAATAAGATTGTAGAGAAGTTTGGGAGTAGTTCCTGTTTCCTTTCCCAAAGATCCAGTTTCCGATAAATATGAGTCGATAAATTTTTTATCCTTCTCGAAAAGTGAATTTTCTAATGCTGTAAAGCTCTCATAATATTCTTTGTCCCATGAAGCAATATAATCCTTGCCCTGTAAACTGTCGACTATCTTTTTTCTAAAATCAATATATTTTTTCCTAATTATGTCTAAAGATGTTGTAGCAACAATTTCCATCTCTTTTGCTTTTTCCGCGCTAACCACGGTTTTTTCAGCTTCGGCGTCAGTTATAAAAAGATTTTCTATTAATTGCAAACGGGACGGATGGCGAAGTTTTCTAAGCGCCTTTCCTTCAATTTGTCTGATTCTTTCTCTATTTAGCCGAAATTCAGTTCCTATTTCATCTAACGTTTTTTCTTCGAAAAAGCGTCTTTGAAGCACTATTCTTTCTCGTCTATCTAACGTATTAAGAACTGAATTAATCTCCGCTTTTTTGCCTTCAGTCCATACCACTTGATCTTTTAAATCTGGCGTGTGAATTTCCTCATCAAAAGGAATCTTTTTTTTATGTTCTGTCTCTTCCTCCTCCTCCTCGGCACTCTGTATCGGTTCAAATTGAGACCAATACTTTTCCTCGCGTTCTTCATCAGTTAGTTCATCATCTTCCCAAAATGCAGCTTCTGCGGTTTGCGCCTGTCCTATGTCTTCTCGGCGTACATTTTCTCGCTCTCCTTCAATAACCTGTTCTAAGGGTTCTTTGGGATAATATACAGCGTCTTCAAATTCGAAAGGCATGACTGCGGCGTTTTCGCCGGCGGCGGACAAAACTTCTAGAGCGCGGGCCTCGGGCATAGCATGAGTGTCCGCATATTCTAAAGGAGTCACGGTTCCCACTAGTTCGGGTCTAAAATGTCGACGAATAATATCGGAAAGTTCGATGTTGTAATGGTTCGTGAGAATGTCAGTCGAAGTCAGATATCGTTTTGACCAATCAGGGTTCAGAGCAATTTGAGTTTCGGCAAAAGCGCGGACTCCGTTCTCCCTTTCCCCAAGTTCATGGGCAAGCTGGCGCGAAGTTGTCCATTTACGCGGCGCGTATTCAAACATCTTGTCGAAACGTTGCCGCATATTTCTGTTGGTAAGTTGCATGATCAGCTCCGGATCATCAACAAGCGTCGTTGTAACTTCAACATCCACCTTTTCTCTTTCGTTGCGTTCACCTTTCTCCCGATTTATTTTATCTTTCTGCTCTTTTTCAGGCAGGATTTCTGCCGCTCCCGCGATTTCCGAAAAAAGGACGGGGGTATTTGCACTGGTTCCAAAATCATCCACAATCTCTATTATCAATCCGACCTTATCATTTATTCTTCGGCTTCTTCTTAGCACACGTCCTCCCCGCTGTTCAGCCATTACTTTTGAAAGTGTTGGGGCCGCATTAATGCATACTTCCGCCTCTGGTTCGTCAAATCCTTCGATAAGCACCTGAGCATTGCACAGAACCTTAATATTTCCATGTTTGAATTCAGTAAATAATTTCTCCCGCTCAACGTCTTTTGTTGTTCCATCAATATACCCGGCCTTAATGCCAGCGTCGAGAAAATTCTGCTTTACATCTTTTGCGTGCTGTCTTCCCGCACAATATACTATTGCCAATTTCCCGTTCAGCCTAGGATTGTCCTTATAGACATTTACAACAAGTTTGTTCCGATCTGGAGTATTGACAATTTTTTCTAGCGCATCTTCTTTGTACTCTCTGCCTTTTCGTTCAATTTTAGAAAAATCTTTTTTAGTAGGAACCAAGAAAACTTTTAAGCCGGATAATAACCTGCCTTCTATACCTTCTCGCACCGACATCTTATCTATTGTTACCGGCAGAATATCTGCCAGTGACTTTTCTTCATGAAATTCGGGAGTAGCGGTAAAACCAATTTTAATAACATCTTCCGGAAACGCATCAATAGCCGATATTGTTTCTTCTCCCAAGGCGCGATGGGCTTCATCTAAGATTAGCATATCAAAATCTTTAGGATTGATATCTTTATTCTTGACGCCGATTCTGAGCGAAGCATAGGTAGTCACCGTTACAGCTTTTGAGAGATCTTTTTCCGCCCCAAAATACGCCCCAGCTTCTATTTCTCCAAACTCACCCATTTTCCACCGGTTTTGGTGTAAAATAACTTTTGTCGGCCCAACTACGAGTACCCTTGCTCCGGTTTTCTTGGTAACTGCCTCAATCAATTTGCTAAAAATAACTGTTTTGCCAATTCCAGTAGGCAATGTAACATGTCCTGCGGTATTTCCCCGTTCCATAAATCCAACAATCTTTTCCATCGTAGCAAATTGTCTTGGAATTAGAATCTTGTCCTCTCCATTTTCTGCTCTGAGTAAATACTCGTCCAGTCCACTGAGGATCTTGAAGTTTTTAACAGATTGGTCAACTTTCTCGCTGCGATATTCCGGGTTTTTTAAGGCGCGCAATACTTCCACAAAGTGGGAATAACGGGCGGGGAATCTTTCTTTTAATCTTACCGGAGTGAGTTCTTTTCCGCTCCGTGGAATTATAGGAACTCCAACTTTTTCCTCAACAGACTTCTTTTGTTTTTCTAGTTCTTCTACACTTTTTTGCCTAAAATTATCCATAATATCTATTATACTTTGAATTACAACATTATATAAACTCCTGCTGATAGCATTTTACGCAGTAAACTATTCTGGGGTCCTTTGAATCATATGAAGTATAAATGTCTACCCCGCATTTGTGGCACTTGCGGTGATGCATGCCCGGCTTGGTCATCCTCGCAAATCTTTTATTCTCGCGGCATTTTGGGCATTCATGGGGAACAGGGAGACCAAGTTTCTTAAGTAAATTTAATTCTCCACTCACAATTCGATAACTTCTTTTGCAGTTCGCGCATTCTATTATTTCGTCCAGTATTTTCTCATCGGTAAGAACAATCGTATCCGGTAAATCGTTGGATTTGATCGTCGCCGATGGATTGGGATTTTTAGTGTCATCCCATCTGTATCCTTCCTTATGAGCTTCTTCTTTTGTCTTCGGGAAAAAACGCATAGCAGTGGATTTGTTGTAGGGAAAGGGACTGATTTCGGGAGAAAAGAATTCTCCATAGGAAAATTTTCGTCCGAGTCTGTCTACGAAAGGATTTTCTTTCATATCTTCCACGATTTGTGCTTTTAACTTTTCATATTCCTCTTTTGAATACTCTTTATTTAATATGCAATGCTTTTTTCTTTTTAGATTTACGCAGCCAAAATTGTTTTTACCTGCAGTATTCCATCCACAATATTCGAGATTCACGAGATCTGGCGTGCCATAAAAACAAAACTTTATATTGTTAATATTTTCTCCGGTTTGCACACTTTCATACACCAGCTCTGCGTTATTCCCCCAGCCAGAATAATCATAGCAATCTTTGGCTGGCGGTACAGTGATAAGCTCGCACCATTTACAATTTTCCGCGCCATTTACGATATAACACTCTTTAGAATTTTTTGAATTGTAAATATGTTCTCCTGAGACATTCAAATTTAAAGAGTGACCGTTGTATTCTCGATAAGGTTTAGAAAACCAAAATTCATGGGACTCTTTCTCGAACGCATGTAATCCTTGCCAGGAACTGAATTTAAGCTCTTTTAATTTTTTCTCATATTCTTCTTTCGAATATTTAATGTTGAAAATACAATTTTTTTCGCCCCGCAAATTTACACATCCGACGCAATTCGTGCAACTATAACAGTTGCGAGAAAACCAAACATCCACGCAGTTATCGCACTCATCTGAAAAAAATGTTCTATAGTTTTTAGTGAAACCTATAGATTCATAACACAACTCTGAATTAAAACCGCGAATACAATCGGAGCTCCACTTAAGATTATTAAGGATCGAAGAATAATAAACATTTTCGCAATAATCAGCCCAAAAAATCTGATAGCAGTTTTTGGACCAGGCTAGAGCGTTTGAATAATCTGAGTTCACCAAACTGGTATAGAGTGTTTCAAGAGCAACATGTGGCGTTTTTTCAAAAAGTTCCTTAAACTGCACCATAAAAGGTCTCCTTGCGTCATAATCCATAGCGTATTCGGTACCGTCCCAGGTATCTCCCCACCAACATTTCGGGCAGTAAACCTGAATTTTATCTTCTGCCGGATACATTGACATAGTGCGCTCGCCGCACAAATCGCAATTGCGCCAATATAAACTCCAAGTATTGGAAAAAGACCAGCGTCTCACTAAGCGACATTCCGGGCACCAGGTCGGAGCCGGTACTTTTATTTTTTCATAAAAATTAAAATCCGAAGCGTTTATTGAAAACAATTTCTTACAATTTTGACAGGATTTAGTTAGAGCTTCCATGAATTTATTCTACCATTTTCTTTCCACTCGAGGCGGATCCGCCTACAGCGGAAAATTCCTTCGGCAAAGGTGATTCTACTTTTATGATTTCGCCCATTAAATTCTTGAATTCGATTGATTTCGCATGAAGCGCCAGGCGGGAAATACCCCTCGGGCAGAGACCTTCTGGATTATAGAGCGAATCACAGACGACTGGATGATTTATGTATTTCATATGTACCCGGATCTGATGCGTCCGGCCGGTTTTTGGACGAACTTCCAAATAGGTATATTTTTCTTTTCCTGATATTAATCTTTTCAAAACTTTATATTCCGTGATCGCTTCCCGCATCTGCCCCCTTGCTCCCCTGCCAGAGAGATGTCTGCGGAAATCCCTCGGGCTTCGGCCGATAGGTTTGTTTATAATTTCGTGATCTTTGCTTACATAACCTGAGACAATAGCATGATAAATTTTATTTACTTCCCTATTTTGAAATTGTTTTTTCAAAAATTCGTGAGATTCATTATTTTTGGCGATCAGTATTACTCCCGAAGTTTCCTTATCCAATCTATGCACCAGTACTGCATTAGGATATTTTTTTACAGCCCAGTCGAGAATTGTTTTTTCTTTATTTGTTTTATCAGGATGCACTAAAACACCCGAAGGCTTATCTATCGCCAAAATATTAGAATTCTCATATAAAACCCTGATTTTCATTATATTGAAATATTAGTAAAAATGTTCTACAATTACAAGCGTTTGCGCGATTAGCTCAGTTGGTAGAGCGCTTCATTTACACTGAAGATGCCGCAGGTTCGAGTCCTGCATCGCGCACAAAAAAAGAACTTTAGTCACCCGATCGATCACTGTTTTCAAGTGAGGAAAGTAGAGTATAATACGCAGAATGAAATTCGAAACACCTATGAATGAGGCAGGTCCACGTCCGGAAAGAAATGAAACGGGCGCAGAAACAGTTTCTTCCGAAGAATTGCAAAAACGTCTAGAACTCAGCGGTAAAATCGCTTTGAATACGAACAAAATTGAGTATTATCTCGAGCACGGAATTGAACCTGTTGTAGCTCATGAAGGAAAACCTCTGAATAAGGGATCGCGAATGGGTAATTGGTTCCGAGCCGCGCTCGCTGCTGGAATGCTCATGAGTGGCGCAGGCGCAAAAGCGGAGACCAGTGAATCCGCAGCTTCGCCGGAAAAAGGCGTGCCGGTTCCCGTACTGGTCTCAAACGCGGCAGAGAAGGAAACGGTATCTTCCCCCGAAGCCCTGCGGCAAGAGTTTATAAAAAAAACCGGCTTCGACATGATGTCGATCGCCGAGAAAGCCGGCTTCAAGGCCCGGCTGGATGTCGATAACGGCGAGGGTTCGTATATAGTTCATCTCGGGCAAGAGCATTTGCAGGGAGCCGCATTTGAAGCAATGACCGAAGCGGAACGGGCTGCTGCCTATAGGAATATTATTTCCACGCAAAAAAATCTTGAGCAAATCGTATTAGCTCTTTCTATGAACGGGAGCGGATCTCAGACCAACGTTTTTAGCGAAGGCATTCTGGAAACCGCAACTATACAGACGGTATACGCCGAGAATAGAGAGAGGCTTTCAAAAATTACTCTGGGCAAGGGGTGTTTCCTTGAGGTTTTGGGTTCGTACAGGCGCATGACTGTCGGTCGAGACGATACTGATGCGCCGAGAATAGCGCTTACCTACCTTCACCGGCAAAAACTAAAGGAATTGCAAGAGTATTTCCTCTCTCGCGGCGACGAGTATAACCCGGCTAAAAAGGATTCCGGATCTCCACAAGAGTCGGCCAAATCACCCCAAAAGGAACTTACCCCTTATGAGAAGTTTGAAATGGAAAAAGAGTGGATGAGCCGAATGGATGCGCGGAACTTTGAGGCACGAAGACAAATGGATGAAATCGTGGCCGAGAGATTGAAAGGCATTCCGGAGCATCCGGCATTTGATACATTGAAACAAGAATTTGATTTCGTACAAAAAGCCATGACCAATCATTATGATACATTCGGGCGTGATGCGATATATCTGGCCGGAGCGGTCGACAAGCTGGCGGTCGAAGGCAAGATAGCTATTGTCGGAACCGAAGAGGCCGCCGCCAACATCGTCGCCAGCGAAGCCTTGAAGAAAATGGTCGAAGCCAAAAAAAAGTATATCGGCCTCTTGGAAAATCCGGCGGGACAGAAAGCATTGAGTGATGCAGAGAAACTGAAAATCATTGAGGAGCTGAAATTACTGAGCGCCAATTGGGAAAGAACTGCCATGCGCGACAGAGAAGACGCGGCCTTGCGTCTGATCGGCAGAAAAAATTCGGACCAGAAACATAAGATTTACATCACTGTTTACGGCAGAGCCCATGCCTTTTCCGAAGCAACAAAGTGGTCTAACACCAATAATCCGGGTGAGCCGTTGGGACTTGTAACATTCGTCCCCAAAGAGCCGGCGAGCCGAGAAAAATAGTCGGACGCCGGTGTTTCCAAACGCAAAAAAATATCGCATAACGCACATCTGTACTAAGACGTCTCTGCGCAAGGACACGAATGCGTGTCAGTGTTTTGAAAATAGTTTCTGATATGGTTTAATACACACACAAAGCCCTCGTAGTTTAATGGATAGAACAGGAGGTTTCTAACCTTCTAATGTAGGTTCGATTCCTACCGAGGGCACCTTAAACGAACAAAATGCTTTTGAAAGAAATAAGGAGTGGGTGTTGCTTCGCCCCTTTTCGGGAGTGGATTCTGGGTTCGAAATCCGGCACCGCCTTTGGCGGTACGCACTGTTTTTTCGCCAAGAAGCAAGTTCGAACCCATTAAATACATCATAGCCAATCTGAAAACTCATAAAACTATTATCACTTATTCTATCTAGATAGGTAATTAAAAAATACGGGTTCTAAAATCGCTCGAACAATCGAATCAGAAAATCAATGTAAAAGCAATCCACACATTGTAGAGATCAAAAATTAAACCAAAGAAAACAAAAACCGAAGAAACTGAGAAAATCATTTTATCTATCTTTGAAACATTATCCTTTTTAAATTTATGAAAGGTTCTTAAGAGGTAAACACCAAAGGCGGAATACAAAACGGCACCAAAAAGCATTGATTTGGGTTTATCGAATGAACCTGCTAGACCACTACTCACACTGAGATAAAACACTGTGATAATGGCACTCATACCCGCATATTTCAATGGATTAACTAATTTCATTCTTGATATTATATCAAACAACCATCGCTAGGGAAGCCCCGCGACCTGCCAAAAACTTGAAGGCAGAACATCGAAGCTTTGCGAGGTGGTGGGGCGGAATTCGAGCGTAAGATTTAATCCAAAGTCACCACGCGCTCCTCGCGTGGCACATTACTGATTTTGAAAATAGGTTCGGATATGGTTTAATAAACTTACAAAATTAGCGGAGCATATTTTGGGCTCGAGAGCAGGTAAATTTATTTGCTTGCGCACGGGTTTCTTTGATCATTTAGATTTGCTACAATTATAATATATTAAGCTGGGTTATGGAGAATTTGAATAAACGAAAACCATATTTGATTGCCAGCGCCATTTTAGTTTTATTAGCCGGCATATTTTTTGTTTATCACTCGATTGTTTATAGAACAGAGATTTCGGAGTTTGATCTAAAGGCAAGTGTTGCTGATGCCGCGGGCATTACACCAGACAGTCACTTTATTTTGAAAACAACGGCTCCGCTCTCTACTCAGGTTCTAGAGAAATATTTTAAGATGATGCCAGCGAATGATTTAAGTATTAAGAAAGTATCAGCTCAGGAAAATACATTTGAAATTATTCCAAAGGATGAGCTCCAAGCAAATCAGATTTACACCATTGCGGTAGATAAAGGCCCCTTAGCAAGTCATGACTTCAGTTGGGCTTATCAAGTAAAAGCGCCGTTTCAGATAACGTCTTCGGTTCCGGCAGATAGAGGCGTTGATGCACCCACAAATACAGGAATTGAACTCTATTTTAATCGCGACAATATTATTGCTCCTGAAAGTTTTATTGAAATAACTCCGGCAGTGTCAGGAAGGTTTGACGTAGCTGAAAATAAGGTCCGTTTTATTCCCAACAATCCTTTGGCTGAGAGAACTATTTATACAATAAAGATAAAAGCGGGTCTA
>DATHJV010000047.1:0-7728 GCA_035489645.1 Minisyncoccota bacterium
TTGTCGTTGTAGATGATTTAAGTACAGGCAGACGCGAGAACCTAAACCCCAAGGCCACTTTCTATCAGCTTGATCTTGCCGATCCCGAGATTGAAAACATTATGGATCGTGAAAAGCCGGAGATTATTTTCCATTTCGCTTTTTATGTTTTAGTTCCTAAGTCAGCTCTTGATCCGATGCTTGATTTTCCGGTTCTGGAAGGCAGCCTTCGCCTGCTCAAAAAATCAAGAGAATTGGGGGTACAGAAATTTTTCTTAGCCTCTTCCGGGTTTTTATACGGCAACAATCCGAATTTACCAGTCAAAGAAACTGAACCAGTCGATCCGGTGAGCGCCTATGTCGTTTCCAAACGCGCCATCGAGCAGTATTTGGAATTTTATAAGCGAATGTACGGTCTACCTTACGTCGTATTGCGATATCCGGCAGTTTATGGACCGCGCCAGGTGACTGGCGCTATGGCTGATTATATTCGAAAATTGTCAGGAGGCATTCAGGCAGAAATTTGGGGAGACGGGACCAAAACGCGCGATTATATATACATTGATGACGTGGTGAAAGCCAATCTTTTAGCGCTTGATGTGCCGGATGATTATGTCAATCCCATTTTCAATCTTGGAACCGGAATAGAAACAACACTTAATCAGGTTTATTTCCAAGCTGCCGATATTTTAAAAAAAGAAGCAAAACCCATTTATCATCCGGATCGTCCGGGTGAGCAGATGCGCTATGCTCTCGATAGCGCCAAATTTAAAACTGAATTAGGCTGGCGGCCGACAGTGGAATTTAAAGACGGGCTGAAAAGGGTCATTGAATCGTGGCGAAATAAGCCGCCGCTCATAAGTGCGATTATCACCACTTACAATCGCGCGGAATATTGCCGCGAGGCTATCAAGAGCATTCTAGCTCAAACTTTTACTGATTTTGAGCTATTTGTCTTGGACAACAGCTCGAAAGACAATACCGAGGAGGTGGTAAAAAGTTTTAATGATAAAAGAATCAGATATATCAGGCATAAACAAATGAATATTGCCGAAGCGCGAAATTTGGGATGGAGAGAAGCGCGCGGCCGCTATGTGGGATTTCTAGACGACGATGACCGCTGGCTCCCGAATAAACTTAGCTCTCAATTGGCTCTTTTTGAAAAACCAGGCCGAGAACCGGCGCTAGTCTACGGAGGATTTCTGAAGATTGATCAACACGGCGTAAAAATAGACGAATTCCGCCCAATATTGCAGGGAATGATTTTAGAAGAATTACTCAAACAAAAAGATGCATTTACCGGTTCCGCGTCTAACCCGCTTATAAGAAGGGATGTGCTTGAAAAGTTGGGCGGCTACAATGAGACGGTAGCCACGGGCGAGGACTGGGAACTTTATTTGCGTCTGGCCGAGAAATATACCGTTGAATTCACGTCGGAGCCGGTGCTTGAAATAAGGCAGCATGAAGGACCGAGGCTGGGAGACAAGCTTGCTGAAGCCGCGTCACTAGAATTGATGATTATGGATCAGTATAAATCTATTTTTAACAAGGATCTGAAAATGAAAAGTTTTTATTTTCAAAAAATTGGAGGAAAGTATTTCAGGATGAAAGAAAGACAAAAAGGAAGGATGTATATTCTAAAAGCAATAAAAGCTAACCCGTTTAATATTTTGGCCTACATTCAGTACCTACTTTCATTTTTGGGGTATGAAGCATATCGCAAGATACATGCGTTTCAGCAAAAATATTTTAAAAATATTATTCCGAAGCTCCTATCATGAGTATGACTTCATGGCAAATTGTGGCGAAAAGTTTAGTGTGGTTGTATTCATTTGACACAGTCAGAGCGCTAAAAGACTTTGTGCGCCCTTTAAAGCATGCTCTCTTTGGTAAAGATGGAATCTATTATGTTGTGGATGAAGTAGCGAATGTACGAACGAAAGATTCTCCTGTTGAGATAGTATTTGATATTGGGGCTGCTCACGGAGACACTGCTCGCACTTTTGGAAGAAGTTTTAAAAACGCAGTAATTTATTGCTTTGAGCCGCAAGAAACCAGCATGCAAAGATTAAAGAAACGCACGGTCCATTTAAAAGAGCGCATTAAAACTTTTCCTTTTGCTTTTTTAAATAAAACGGGAATCGAGCGATTTAACATTCTTTCCTACGCTGATGCAAGTTCTTTCTTGCCGGTGCAAAAATATTTTAAGGAGCAAGGGATAACAGAAGTAGAAAGCCGCATGGTGCAGGTGATGAAACTTGATGATTTTGTGAGGGAGCACAAGATACCTCGTATTCATTTTATGAAGATAGACGTTGAAGGAGTAGAAAAAGAATTACTCCAAGGTGGAAGTGAAACGTTGAGACATAATGTGGACAATGTATTTATTGAAATATCACCACTTAGAAAGGGTCCAAATTCGGCAGACCATATTGATGTATTCCGTTTTTTTCATGAGAGAAACTTCACTTTAATGGGTTTTTACGGAGACTGTTTTTTTTCTAAAGATGAGTTATTACTGAAAAAGTATTTTGGAGTAAAGAAATGAAAATTCTTTATCACATACCGTATCCCAATTTTATCACTATTCGTGCAATTGTTCAAAAGTAATTAAAGATGGTTATTTTTTTACTTTGGTTTCCGAATATATAGTATAATAAAAATATTATGAATAAAGAAAAAATATCTAACGAAGAACTTAAAGAAATGACAAACGGGGAACGATTGTATCCCGAGTTTATGTACGATCATTCACGTAGTGATCATGAATCACGCTATGTATTTGCTCAAAAATATGTTAAAGAATTCAATCACGTTTTAGATGCAGCCTGTGGGAGCGGATATGGAAGTAAGATCTTATCTCACTCGGCACAACATGTAACAGGAATAGATCTTTCTCGTCATGCGATTAGCTACGCCCAGGAACATTTTGGTAATAGTAGTATCAATTTTCGTGTTGGTGATTTAGGAAAGAAGTTTGAATTTTCTGATGACAGTTTTGATGCGATTGTCTCTTTTGAGACTTTAGAGCATGTCGTAGATCAGGACTTTATGCTTAAAGAATTTAAAAGAGTTTTAAAACCAGGAGGCGTCCTAGTTATTAGTACACCTGATAAGAATATTCATAAATATGTTGACCCAGGTAATCCTTATCACATTAAAGAACTAACCAAGGAAGAATTTATAACTACATTGTCAAAGTATTTTAAAGTTTTCGAACTCTACGGAAAAGATCCACTCCTTTCACTTCCGATATACTATAAGTTTCTACGCATGCTTGTAAAAATATGGATCCGACTTGATGTTATTAAGTTAGGAAGGAGTATTGTTCCACGACATATTAAACAAAAGCTTATAAAAAACACAGAAACAACATCGGAACATGGTAATACATATCCACTTGATATCGAAGCTCCTAATATAAAATATGACGATTTGATTGCCATATGTATTGCATCATGAAAATTCTGTATCATATTCCACACCCAAAAGGACTAGATGCTCATAGATGGATATATGAAGGCTGGCGCGACGCTTTCATAGATTCTGGACATGAATTCTTTGAAATAACTGCGACTGATAATATAAAAGATAAAATACAAAACGTCGAACCACACATCTTTATGAGTGCTGTGAACATTCTTGATGTGGTTCGCGATCTCCAAGATATTAAAGAAGCTAGAAGAAAAGGCATGAAGTTATTTCTTTGGGTTCATTGGCCACCAGTAAAGGGATTTGATGCATGGAATGATTTATTAAAAAAAGAGGATGTGGCGGATGTATATTTTGGCGAGCGAGAACCTGAGGGCATGTATGATTTCGAGCAGGTGACTGGAAAGACTTATCATGTAATTGCTAATGCATCAAATAAAAAAGTTCATTTTCCTACAAAACCTGTTAAAAAATATGAATACGATATCGTATTTCTGGGAGCAAATCTAAAAAAGAAACAACAACTTTTCTCTGAAATATTGAAGCCTCTATCAAAAAAATATAAAGTTGGCTTATTCGGGCCCGGCTGGACTCTCAAAGATAAGATATTAAGAGTGGTCCAAAAGTTCATGAGAATATTTCACATGTTTGGGCTATCCAACTGGGTAAATAAGTTACGTATCACGGTGCCCACAGATGAAGAGAGGGAACTATACAGTTCAGCCAAAATCTCTCTCAATTTTCATGAACGAGAGCCTGATGGAAGCCAACCACATTACATATTGAATCAACGCACCTTTAAAATTCCTGCCTGCGGTGGTTTTGAAATATGTGATGATGTGCCAGCTCTCCGCAGATATTTTAAGGAAGATGAGCTAGTAATGGCCACGATGGATCCGCAAGACTGGTTTTCAAAAATTGAATATTACATTACGCATGAAGAAGAGAGAAATAAAATTAAGAATAAAGGAATAAATAGGGCGCTGAAAGATCATACTTACAACAATCGGGTCGCTCAAGTGCTTAAGTTATATAACAATCTTGTATGATAGATAAGAATTTGCTTTCAATTTTAATATGTCCTACTTGTCGAGAGAATCTAGAGGCTATTTCTCCCTACATACTTAATTGCAAAAAATGCAAAAAACAATATAGAGTGGTTGATGGCATTCCGATATTTTTTGATCAAAATAGTTTAGGGGATGATTTGGCATTGGCGCACGAAAAATGGGAAGTATTCTATCATAACTTTGATTGGGAAAAAGAATTAAAGGCCTATAATCAAAATAATTTACCATACATTTTCAAACACGTAGAACCAATTAGATCAGGATCTAAATTTATGGAAATCGGTTCAGGGGCGTCATTTCTGTGTTTCGCTCTAGCTTCGCGTGGAATAGAGGTTATTGCCATTGATTTTGATATTGCAATTTTACAAACAGCAAAAAAATATTTTGAAAAATATAAAGTGAAAGGTCACTTTATTTGTGCTAATGTCCAAAATTTGCCACTGGCTACAAATACAATCGATGTATCGGCTGGCATAGGAGTAATAGAGCATACGAATGACATTACACTTTCTTTGAAAGAGATAGCTCGGGTTACGCGCCAGGGAGGTTTTACTTTTCAAACCGTGCCTGTATTTTCTCTTACTACTCTTATTCTAAACCAGCGTTACGGCACCATACCTCATATTCCGGTATTGAAAGATATTTTTATTTTGTTTCATATAAAATTTCTGAAAGCCCACCATATGGCATATGGATACGAAGAATCATTTACGCGTGGATTCCTTAAACATTCATTTGAAGATGCAGGTTTTACCAGCGTAACGCTCGGTTTTTTCGATTATGGGCAATCAATTATGAGAAAAGTGTTTGGTAAAATACTACGCCCCCTAATTCGCCTGCGTCCTTTCTGGGACATTGTTTTTATTAAAGCTTATAAATAAATATAATTTATGAAAATATTAATGAAAATAAAAAAAGTTCTTTCATATTTTTTACTAAATCCGCGTCTTTTTATTAGTAACCTTATTAAAGAGGCGAGAATTCTTTTTACTTCCAGGGAAAAGTTTTTTATACTCATGAAAAAGCATCCTAATGTACAGTTTGGAAATGTTGTGTTTCCGCTGGACCAGGAAAATCCACTTACACACAAAGGATTAATTGAAACATATCAGGACTTTCTAGTTATTGAGAGGGCTGTCAAATCTGTTATGTTTAAATCTGTCGAAGTAGATGTCTACGAATATATTAATTGTACACTTAAAGAAGGGGATGTATTTTTCGACGTCGGTGCGCATTTTGGTTATTTTTCGGCATTAGGCGCTTCAAGGGTGGGTTTGACAGGACAGGTTCATCTTTTTGAACCAGCACCCATGTGTTTTCCGTATCTTAAAGAATTCATATCTCAAAATTCTCTCTATACCTTTTTTCTCAACATAGTGGGGGTGGGAGACCTAGAGACATCAAAGGAACTTACTCTCTCATTACCTCCCCATCTAAGTTCACACAGTTTTATTCCAGAATTTCTTAATGCGCGCCATATTGCAAGCGAAAAGCTGTTGACTCCAATCGTTCGACTTGACTCATATATCACAAAGACGGGCGTTGTTCCAGCACTCATAAAAATAGATGTTGAAGGATACGAGTACAAAGTATTAAAAGGTCTTGAAAACTTTTTCAAGACGTCTATAGCGCGGCCGTCAATTATCTGTGAAATTTCTCCAAGCGCCTACCCATATCTCGGTCACACACTCTCCGAGATTTTTACATATATGGAAAATTTCGGTTATAAAGCCTACTATAGTTGGAATTATAAAAAACCTATCAATAATATAAATGAGCGCGGCGGGCACAACGTAATTTTTAGGCAAAATAAAATATGATAACCATTCCAACAGTCATATCTTGTATTTTTTTTGTTTTTTCTTTGATGATTACTCCTTTCTTTTTTAGAAGAGTATGGTTAAATCCGTTGGTAATTTTTTTTGCAGTCTGGTTTTTGAATTTCCTAGTATATGAACTGGATAATTTTTTTCATTTTTACTACATTGTTCTTAGTCAAAGGTCTGAATTTCTTTTTGTCTTGAGTTTCGTCGGGTTTTTTTTGGGGGGTATGAGCATGGCTTTATATAAAGCGCTACCTAGAAACAAAATACCGAGTTCCGTATTGCCGCAAAAAGAATATTCGTATCTCGCATTCATGGAGAGGCTTTCTGGTAGTCTCTTCACTTTGATATTGATAAGCGTTTTGGGTAAATATTTACTGTTAGTGTTAAACTATGGTAACCCACTTGCCCATCTTGGGGAGATTCGCGCTGCCACGGTAAGTGGGGCATTTGTGTATCCCAAAATTTTGCAATTCTTTTCTATTTTCCGATATGTGCTGATATTGAATTTGGGAGCACTTTTGGTCTTTTCTGCTAAGAAAAAAAAGTATATGATTCTCACGACTATCGCATTCATGCTTTCAATTCTTACTGACGTGGCAGTAGCAGGGAGGGGAGGTATATTAAATACTTTTCTTTTTTTAATAGGAGTACTGTTGACTGCATATCTTGCTCAAGGTGTAAAATTAAAGGCAAAACATTATTTTGGAATTCTGCTGTCAGTTCTTTTACTTTTCACCTTATTTGGTTCAATTTTATATTTTAGAAGTAACGAAACAGATTTTTTTAGGAAATTTGCCGTTAGTATATATCTCTATTTTACTGGCACTATACCGGCCGTTGAATCATTTGTTGAAAATCCATGGCCAAGTTCTCTACCGGGATACAATACCTTCAGCGGGTTGTATCAAGGCGCTAATAAGGCAGTGGGATTATTCGGCTTAAATTTTTTATCTCCTCAAGATTATCAAACATTCTATGCGCCCATAACCCATATGGGCCCGTTTAATTCAGCCGGCCACTTGGCTTATTATTATAGTGATTTTAGAGAATTTGGGGTGCTGATTTTTCCCTATTTGCTGGGACTGTGGTCGACATGGTTATTCTTTTACGTCTATGAACGGCCAAAAATCCTTACAATACAGATGTGCGCGATCGCAACAGCTTTTATTTTTACCACTGTTAGTGGAACAATGACTTCTGGAGCGTCAATCTGGTTTACAATAATAATATTACTCGCCCAATATGTATTTTTTGAGTGGGTGAAAAGTATCATGGAACATAAAAAAGCGCTCAAAATTTAAAGAAAATAAAAATCTCATGAATCAAACTCCTCTGGTTTCCATAACAATGTCAGCCTATAATTCGCAGGAATATATTAGAATGGCGCTTGATAGTGTCCTCTCTCAGACTTATAAGAATTT
>DATHJV010000048.1:0-5644 GCA_035489645.1 Minisyncoccota bacterium
TACTGTATACCCTTCTCTAAGAAGTCTTTTCACCACATGGCTGCCGATATATCCGCCTCCGCCCGTTACAAGTATAGTTTGCATTTGTCTATTTTAGTATAAAAAAATGCAAAAGCAATGTATATTTTTTATTTGATTTTATCTATTTTCTCCCACGAAAGATTTTTTTTGCCAAAATGCCCGTAAGCAGCGGTCTGATTAAAAACAGGATTGCGCAGTCCTAAGCGCTCGATAATAGAGAGAGGACGAAAATCAAAATTCTTTCGCACAATTTCTGCCAAGTTTTCCCCCTTTTCATTTATCGCTTCAATCATCAGCGGTTCGGCCATCCCAATGGCGTAAGCGACAGACACAAGCGCTTCCTTGCCGAAGCCGGCCGCTACCAAATTTTTAGCCACGTATCGGCACATATAAGCCGCGCAGCGGTCTACTTTTGTAGAATCTTTGCCGGAAAAACAGCCCCCGCCGTGAGGAATAAGCCCGCCGTAGGTATCCACCATTATTTTCCGGCCGGTCAGTCCAGTATCGGCTTCAAAACCTCCCTGGATAAATTGACCGGTTGGGTTCACAAGGATTTTAACATTCTTTTTTTCGTCCTTTGACAGAAGAGGCCAAATTATTTTTTCTGTAATTACTTTTTTTACTTCATCCAGTTTAACTCCTTTAGTATGTTGCGTGCTTACCAGCACCGTTTCCAATTTTCCATCCTTGAAAGTCACCTGCGTTTTGCCATCGGGACGTAGCCATTTTATTTTTCCCTTTTCGCGCATTTCTTGTAGACGCTTCGCAAGTTTATGCGCCAGCACCACGCCTTTTGGGAGCATTTCCGGAGTTTCATCGCTCGCGTAGCCGTACATTATCCCCTGATCGCCTGCCCCGCCCGTATCCACTCCCATAGCGATATCCGGAGATTGCTTTACAATATTCGCGGAGATCTTCAGCTGGTCGGGATAACCGATGTCCCTGTAAACTTTTTTTGCAATCTCCACATAGTCCACATTGCCTTTAGAAGTTACTTCGCCGCCTATGAGAAGAGTGCCGTGTCCGCCGAAAGTCTCCACAGCAACTCGGCTCTTTGGGTCCAGAGTGAGATATGCATCTAAAATCGCATCAGAAATTTGATCGCAAACTTTGTCCGGGTGTCCGGAAGTTACTGATTCGACTGTGTAATTGTTGTTGTGTTTGTAGAACATATATATTTATTAATGATGATTCCGAAACTCTTATTTGGCATAAGTTTTTTCTCAACACGCATAAAAATCTGCTGATTTTTTGCTATGCTCGGCTCGTCAGCCTGCGCAATGTTTCGCAAAAACTACGCCTGCAACGAGTTTCGTAACCTTACTCCACTAAAAACAAAAAATCCCCGATTAAGGAGGAAAGATTTTTATGTTGACCAGACATACTTATCTCTCCCCATACTGTTTGAACAGTATTTGGTTGGATTTAGCACCTTACCTTTGAAGGTTGCTGAGCGAGTCATACGAGCCAATTCTCGTTCTCCGTCCGTAGTTTTACGAAGGAGGATCGTCGCTACTCTTGATATATTTAGTTGTATTAAAATGCTAACAAATTAATTTCATGAATGCAAGCAAAACACAAGATAAAGGTGTGATTACGTAAAAGCGAATTCCAATTAAGAATAGAGTTCACCATGCGTACCGATTGCAATAAATTCAATATGGTCTTCCGAAATCTCTTCAAAGACTGCGCGTATGTCACCCGTTATATTAATACTTTTACAACCTAGGTATTCTCCGCTTAATTTATGATTATTAAGTATCGGACTAAAAAAATCAGTAGCCAATAAGGTTTGGCGATCAATAAATTTATTCTTAATGTCGATAGACTGTTTAGTATACTGCTTAGTAAACTTTTTACTGTAACTAAAGCGCATTGGTTTATTTTGACTTTAAGAAAGCAATAGAATCCTTAAGGGAAAAAGGTCCATAAGACTTACCCAGCACCCTGTCTCGGCGTGCGGATCTAATAGCGCGTTTCAGCATCGGGGAAGGTTCAAGTACGGAGAATGAAATAGTTTTGCTTCGCATTAGATTTTTCAAAGAGGCATTGACTATAGAAGAAAGAGAAAAACCAAGCTCATCGGCAACCTTCTGAGCTCCCTTCTTTACTTTTGGATCTATTTTAATATTTAATACTGATGTTTTCATATACCTAAAGTATATACAAAGTAATTTTAAAGTCAAGCTTTAACCTAAAGCTCTGGAATTTTTTAACAAATTCTTAACTCTTGCTAATCGCTCAGGGGGTGAACCGACTATCCTGACAAATGAGATTTTATGCCTATCTAAAATATTTCTCACCCGTTCGTCTATGGCTTCTTGAAATTTAATATCAGTACTTCGCACGCCGTCATCTTTTATTGCAAATTGCCCGCTTGGCAAATACAAAACCAAATCATATTTATTAAATCTTGGCACCAGTATTTCTGTGGCAAATTCAATCAAAGCCGATTCTTGCGGAAACAGATGCTCAATATATGCAAGCAAATCTATACCACACCGGTCAGCGACCCACTTTCCCTCTGTACTTTCAAGCTCAATTTGTTTTGCGATCAGCCAAAGCTCCGTCTCTGCCGTAGCAGTTTGATCAAGTTTATATCCTGCCTCGATTGCCAGCCGCGCCGCTTCAGGCAAGATTTTAAAATCAGGATAATCCTTGTTTATTTGTCGGGTTATAGTGGTTTTACCTACCCCTTGAGCCCCAGTAATTACAATTTTCATAAATATTATAGAACATGTTAATATAGAACTTTTTTCCGGTACGGATTTTTTGAAGTTTAAAAAATCCTGAAATTCTCGCGCCGTCGCGCTCGAAACCCCTCCAAAAAGTCTATATTAACTAGTTCCATTCTCCCATCCTGCCATATATTCTTTTTGTCTCTTTGATAAAACATCGATTTTTACACCCAGACTTTTTAATTTTAAAGCCGCAATTTCTCTGTCAAGAATCTCAGGCAAAACATGAACTGAATTAGAAAGTTTACCCTTATTTTTAAGAATGAATTCGGCGGCCAATATTTGATTGGCGAAACTCATGTCCATCACCGATGCTGGATGCCCTTCCGCGCTTCCCAAATTCACTAATCGTCCGCCAGCAAGTATAAAAACTGTGCGTCCATTTTTTAATTCATAACTTTCTACAAAATCCCGCAAAACTTTTTTAGTTTTGGTCATTTTTTTTAGCGCGAGGAGATCTATTTCCACGTCAAAATGACCCGAGTTTGAAATAATGCATCCATCCTTGATAGTTTTGAAGGTTTCGGGTCCAACTACATTTGTATTACCCGTCACGGTGCAAATAAAATCGGCGATCTGGCCAGCTTCCGACATCGGCATAACTCTAAATCCGTCCATGAGGGCTTCCAGTGCTTTGACCGGATCAATTTCGGTAACAATAACATTCGCCCCAAGGCCGCGTGCTCGCATGGCGAGCCCCTTTCCACACCAGCCATAACCCGCAACCACAAAGACCGAACCGGCAATCAATTTATTAGTGGCGCGGATAATGCCGTCCATTGTGGACTGTCCCGTTCCATATCTATTGTCAAAAAAATGCTTGGTCATAGAATCATTCACCGCCACGACAGGGAAAAGGAGCCTACCTTCTTCTGCCATCGATTTTAGTCTGGTGACGCCAGTGGTAGTTTCCTCTGTTCCCCCAATAATTTTCTTAGCTTGAGCTGTATTTGACGAATGAAGCATAGACACCAAGTCAGCCCCGTCGTCCATGGTGATGTCGGGTTTTGCTTCAAGCACGGCTTCCAAATGGGCAAAATATTCTTTCTTGCTTTCTCCTTTTTTAGCAAAAACAGGAATACCGAAATTTTTCACCAAAGCGGCAGCGACATCATCTTGAGTCGAAAGAGGGTTTGAAGCACAAAGCGCAACTTTCGCTCCGCCCTCTAAGAGGGCGATCATGAGATTGGCTGTTTCCGCGGTGACATGCAGACAGGCGGCAATTTGGATATTTTTAAAAGGTTTTGATTTTTTAAAGTTTTTGGCGATACCAGCGAGCACCGGCATATCCCTGCCGGCCCACTCGATTCTAGCCAAACCTTTTTTAGCCAAACCTATATCTTTGATGTCGTATTTCATAATATTTTCTTTTTTACTCTAACATAAAAATTACATTATCACCACGATATTATTATAATTTTGTTCCGAATAATTTCTCAAATTTATCAAGGTACTCTTTGAGCACGGGGATTTTTGGATCAAGGTTATATGCCTTCATTAAATAATCGTGCGCTTTGGCAAATTCTTTTTGGTAAGCAAAAATTTGTCCGTACACTAAATATACCCTCGGGTCATTTGGAGAAAGCTCGCGCGCGCGATCGATGTACGAAAGGGCGCGTGAAATTGCCTTATCCTCAAAGTTGCCTGTGGAAGTCATGTCGAAGCTCTCAAGCTGAGCGCAAGCGAGCCAAAGAGCATAATCGTTTGGGGCCGCCTCGGTGAGCTTGTCAGCTTCGGTCAGAAATGAATTAATGTCGGTATGCGCCTGCGCAATAAGTCTCGGGTCTTGTTTGATTGTGTCAATGTTCTCTTGATAAGATTTAACCATTCGCTCCCCGATAATGCCCACGTCTCTACCATTACCCATAGGAGAAATACTAGCAACTACTGAAAAATCTTTCTCCGCAGTTTTGCGACTTACAAGCGTATAAATCCCTTTCGCCTTTTTACTCGGCAAATGGACAAAGAAAATCCATGAGAAAATAAATAAAAGAATGCACACAATTGCATGGACCGTCCTAGCTATCGGTTTTAAACCCGAGATTGTTTTTATCTTCTCTTTTTGTGTGAAGATTAGGGTAGTTCCGGTAAATATGCCAAATAGGACAAAGAGCGTCATATAGGTGATAACCGTATCGAAAATAATCAAGTCCTGCAGAAAATAGGCGAAGAATAATCCTGTAAAAAGCGCGAGTTCCATTTTGGAAAAGATCTTTTTCCTGTAGAAATATAAGGGCAGGATAAAAAATAAAATTAGGAAAAGCAGAAATAACATGCCGCCAATAAATCCACCTGAGACGAACTGCTCCAAAACCATGTTGTGCGGTTTATCCACCGATACTTCTCGGGCTTCGCCCGGTTCCAGAATGGTCGGGTCAAAATATTTGGCATATACTACCGAATAATTCTCCGGTCCCCATCCTAATAACGGCCTCTCTTTAATTCCCTCTAGCGCGATTTTCCAGAAAATAAACCTGCTATTCCCTGCAGCTTTTTCAAACTCACTATGAATTCGGGAAGTCGGCTGAATTAAGGAAATGCCGACAAAAGCCGTAAGAACAAGTGAAAGAATTAGGAGAGTAACGCCTGTGACGCGGATTATCTTTTTACCACTCAAAGCAAGATAGATAAAAAATGCGACCAGAATGCCCGCCAAAAGTCCGCCAAAGGCGCCGCGAGCCCCGATCACGAAAGGTATGACCAGAATAATAATAAGACCGATAGAGACGAGTATTTTTCGCCATACATTTCGAACAACAAATAATAATATTCCCCCGATAAAAAAAGAAAATATGAGATAGGCGCCCGTATATGACGAATTGCCCGCAAGCCCGCCTGTATCGTTAAAGAGAGCGGAAATCGCCAGAATAATGCCTGAAAAAAAA
>DATHJV010000049.1:0-7381 GCA_035489645.1 Minisyncoccota bacterium
AACCAGAACAAAGGGTTGAGGCGGATGGACAAACACATTACGCTCGAGCTTACATTCAATACACGGGTCTCTACTGGGTAAAGTTCGAATTCCCGAGCGGATGGCCGGGTACCAAGAATCAGTTCAGTCGTCCCGCTACAAACGGCGGAGGTGGTGGAGGTTCTTCCATTCCCGTACCAGTCATAGAGGAAAAGTAAATCCTATTTGCCGTAACGCAAAAAAGTTTTCAAAGGGTTAAGAGTTACGGCTTAATCCCGCATCATTCGGCGCGAAAGATCGAATATAATTTAGGGCCGGAGGCAAAAACTTCCGGTCCTTTACTTTTATATTGCGCTAAATTTTTAATATGCTATGCTCTTTTTTGTAGGGTCTCGTTTAGCGAAACAGAGTTTCTACGTTTATAAATAGTTTTTGCCCGATTTTTTAAAACGGGAGAAGTAAAAGTTATGGCTACGAAGCTATATGTAGGGGGACTTCCTTACAGCACACAAGAAGCTGCTCTGAAAGAGCTCTTCGCACAAGCCGGATCTGTAGTATCCGCTGTGATTATTATGGACAAGATGTCGGGTCGTTCAAAAGGTTTTGGATTCGTGGAAATGTCATCGCAGGAAGAGGCCGCAAAAGCTATCTCGATGTTTAATGACCAGGATTTCGAAGGTCGCAAACTTACAGTCAATGAGGCTCGCCCAATGGAGCCGCGCCCACCTCGAACCGGTAGTAATGACCGAGGAGGATACGGAGGGAATGGAGGCGGACGCCGGGAATACTAAAAATTAGCTTCAAATAAAACAAAAAACTGCTCACGAGGGCAGTTTTTTGTTTGCAAACTATTTTTAAAAATAGTTTGCCGGAGTAACATTATTTTGGTATAGTTTTTCCTATTGAATGTGTCTGTAGTTCAGTGGTAGAACGCTGTCCTGATAAGACAGAGGTCGAAGGTTCGATTCCTTCCAGACACACGAGCAACGCACAGTTTTGACTTATATGTTGTGATATGTTTAAGTGAATTTAACAACACAGAGTAACTGATAATAGTCGGGCTTTGTGTAAGGCTTGATCTTTTGTTAGAGAAAGAAAGGGTGGATTGCATGAAAAAATGGAGAAAGAAAATCTTAGTTGTTGTAGTACAAAGCGGAGCTATCGGAGAAATTCTTAAGGAAGTAGAATTTGCCGAGGGCGTGGCGGAACTCGATTGGGTGAAACTGTATGGGGATGACGAAGTTGTTTTCAAATGTATTTCTGATATCCAGAGCAGCTACGCTGCGGCAATAATTGCTTACCCAACAAACACGACAGCACAAGCGGCAGCTTTGCTTATTATGAATTCTGCCAATCCCATTAAAATTGCAGTCGTCACGACCATGCATGAGTCGGTTATGCATACTGAAAGCATCTTAAGAATAACTTGGCAGATTATTATGATTGCCAATAGCAGGGAAGCCGGCAAAAATTAAAGACAGTCAAACAATTTGGGACGCTCGGTCATGCCGGCGTCCTGAACTTTTTTTAAGTTGCATCCCGCCAATCTTTCGCCTACAATATATGCATGAGCTGGAAACCAGTAATGGTTTTTTATGTTAAAACGACTTCTTGGATAATAATTCCGTTGGTTCTGGGGTTGATTTTTGGAAATTATGTAAGCAACTCCACTGGCAGTCAAACTTTATTCTTTATTTCTATTATGATTGGCTTTGGCATCACATGCTTCGGAATTTATAAAGAAATTAAGGAATATAAAAAAAGTCTTCTGCCCGAGGCAGATCAGCCTAAGGATGAAAATAAACAAAATGGAAAATAATGCGCAACCAATTCATGAAACTACTATCTATGCAGAACCAATTTTTCACATTGGAAATTTTTCGGTTACCAATTCGCTCTTGAATTCATGGCTGGCAGTTTTGCTCATCATTATTTTTTGCCTGGCGCTGAGATTAAAGCTGAAACAAATTCCAGGCAGAATTCAGCAAGTATTTGAGATTCTTCTGGAAGGAGCGTTGTCATTATGCGACCAAGTGACCAACGACCGCAAAACGACGCTCAATTTTTTCCCCCTGGTCATTTCACTTTTTGTTTTCATTTTAGTGAACAATTGGCTCGGACTTCTGCCGATCGTGGGTTCCATCGGTTTTGTACAAAATTCAGTTTTTATACCGATCTTCCGCTCTGGCACGGCTGATATCAATACTACGCTCGCTTTGAGCATTACGATTGTTATTGGATCAAATATTTTTGGCGTTATCGCCATCGGTGCTTGGAAAACTTTCAATAAATATGTTAATATCAAGGCACTCGCAGGCATAGTGACGAAATTCCGCGAGGACAAAAATATCATCATCGTTGCGCCGATTACATTTTTCGTTGGCATATTGGAGTTGATCGGAGAAATGGCAAAGGTCGCGTCCCTTTCTTTCCGGCTTTTCGGTAATGTTTTTGCCGGTGAAGTGTTGTTAGCTTCAATGGGCGCGATTTTTCTTTACATTCTTCCGACCCCTTTTTTGTTTCTGGAAGTGTTTATCGGGCTTATCCAGGCGCTTATATTCTCTCTTTTAGCCGCTGTGTACTTCACCATAGCATCGCAAGATCATTCGGAAGCAGAAGGGGAGAATCATGGGAATGAATTGGCGCATGCGTAAAATTATTATTAGTCGAAATTATTAATTTGTATTATTAATCAAATAAAATTATGGACACAAATGGAGTAGTTAATGCAGTTGTTAGTTTTGCACCAGTCGGCAAGGGGCTGGCGATTGGTCTTTCGGCAGTTGGGGCAGGTATAGGCATTGGTTTGATTGGCGGGAGAGCGATGGAAGCAATCGGTCGCAATCCGGAAGCCACTGGTAAAGTACTGGTTCCGATGCTTATCGCATCCGCGTTCGCGGAAGCGGTGGCTATTTATGGATTAGTTATCGCGTTTTCGATTAAATAGGGAAAATTCATGGAGGAGTTTATTAATACATTTCACATTGATTGGAAGCTGATGATTGCCCAGTTGTTTAACTTCGGGATTGTGTTTTTAGCGTTTTACCTACTCGCTGCAAAGCCGCTTCGCAAGCTTATGCAAGAGCGCGGTGAACTGATCTCCAGGGGTGTGAGTGATGCAAAGCAAAACTCTGAAGTTTTGGAAAAAACTAAAAAGGAATATGATGACATGCTAACAAAGGCTCGGAGAGAAGCCGATAATATTTTTCAAAATGGCAAAAAAGAGGGAGAAGCTAATAAAGCTAAAATGATTGAAGAAGGTAAAAATGAAGCAAGGGTGATAATTGAAAATGGAAAAAAGAGTTTGGAAACAGAAAGAACCAAAATGGTTGAGGAAGCCAAAAAGGATATTGCATCCCTGGGTGTTCTTATTGCGCAGAAGATAATGCAGGAAAGTAATAAATAAAACTATGTCAAAAATTTCTCCAAAAAATATAGCGGAAGCTATCTATAAAGCCACAGAGGGCAAATCCGGAGTTGTGCTTGCTGAAATACTGCATCGTGGAGCGCAGATGATCCAAAATAAGAGAATGATTGGCAAATCAGATGAAATTTTGAAAACTTTACAGAATATTCAGGACATTGAAACAGGTACAGTCCGAGCCAAAGTTACGACAGCTAAGAAAATAAGTCACGAAGAAAGAAATAAAATAGAACATGAAGTAAAAGAAAAGTATAAGGGTAAGTCCGTAGTAAGCGAATTCTTTGAAAAAGAAGAGTTATTGGGCGGAATGCGGGTGGAAGTCGGAGATGAAGTGCTAGACACTTCTTATAAAAGCGCCTTGATGAAATTGAAAGATTTTTTAATACAAGCAAAGTAAAAAAACATATGTCAAACCACATCGTAGAAAGTCTAAGAAAAGAAATAGAAGATTTCAAAATAGAAACCAAAACCGAAAAAGTCGGCAAGGTGCTGGAGCTTTTTGATGGTATTGCAAAAGTTTCTGGGCTGTCGGATATAAAATCATCCGAAATGGTTACATTTCCAAATGGCGAAACCGGAGTGGTTCTAAACTTAGAGGAAGATGCGGTGGGGGTCATTATCCTCGGAGATTTTTCAAAAATTAAAGAAGGCGATGAAGTCAATGCGACTGGTAAAATTTTAGAAATACAAGTTTCCGACAGTATCCTCGGCAGAGTGGTAAACGCAATCGGCGCTCCGATAGATGGCAAGGGAGCCATTAAAGCCGGTAAAACTTATCCCATTGAAAAAGTTGCTCCCGGAGTGGTGACTAGACAAAGCGTGTCAGAACCGGTGGCAACGGGTATAAAAGCGATTGACGCCATTATCCCTATCGGCCGTGGTCAGCGTGAGCTCATTATTGGTGATAGACAGACAGGTAAAACAGCACTTGCCATTGATGCCATTTTAAACCAGAAAGGCCAAAATATGATTTGTATATATGTGTCAATTGGACAAAAAGATTCAAAACTTCGCAAATTAGCAGCTCGGCTGGACTCCGGCGGAGCTATGGATTATACGGTTATTGTCTCCGCTGGCGCATCCGAAGCAGCTGCGATGTCTTATATTGCTCCATACTCGGGTGTGGCAATAGCTGAATATTTTATGGATCAGGGAAAGGATGTGCTAATTATTTATGATGATCTTTCCAAGCATGCTGTCGCGTATCGTGAAATCTCCCTGCTTCTTCGGCGTCCGCCGGGGCGTGAGGCATATCCCGGAGATGTTTTTTATCTGCATTCTCGTCTTTTAGAGCGCGCCTGCCGAAGAAATCAAAAATATGGCGGAGGTTCTATTACTGCGCTTCCTATCATTGAAACTCAAGCAGGCGATATTTCGGCTTATATTCCGACCAACGTTATTTCTATTACAGACGGCCAAATTTTCCTGGAAACAGATCTTTTTTATAAGGGTATTCGTCCTGCTGTCAACGTGGGTTCTTCGGTGTCGCGCGTAGGTTCTTCCGCGCAAATCAAAGCGATGAAGAAAGTCGCGGGAACGCTCAAACTCGACCTTGCGCAGTTCCGTGAGCTCGAAGCATTCTCGCAATTCGGCTCGGACCTAGATGATGCCACTAAACGCCAGCTTGAGCGCGGTAAAAGATCAGTCGAAGTGCTCAAACAGCTTCAATATGCGCCAGTCAAGACTGAACACCAAGTAGTGACTTTCTATGCTCTGACCAAAGGCTTTATGGATGACGTACCGGTGGAGAAAATAAAGGAATTTGAAGCCGGACTGATAGATTACAGCGAGCGGAATGCGAAAGTTTTTTATAAAGACATAAAAGAAACCAAAATGTGGACGGACAAAGGCGAAGAGCAATTAAAGAAAGTGATTACAGATTTTAAAATGAGTTTCAGTAAATAAATATGAAGAAAAAACTTGCCTGGGTCATTGTAATAGTAATAATAGGAGGATTCAGTTTTTATTGGTTTTCTCTTCGATCTCAAAGTAACATACGAAAAAATTGCGATTATGAAGCAACGCAGGTTTATGATTCGTCATTACCTTTAGAAAAAGTAGATAATTCAATTGCTATATATGAAAAATGTTTAAATTCTAGAGGCTTAGGTAAATAAATTAATTTATGGCAGGCACAAAAGAAATTAAAAGACGTATCAAAAGCGTCAAAAATACGAAGAAAATAACCAAGGCGATGGAGCTGGTAGCAGCATCCAAGATGAAACGCGCAGTGGCTTCCACGCTCGCTTCGCGCTTATATGCCGAATATTCTTGGGAAATTTTAACATCGATTGCAAGAAGTGTGGATGAATTGAAACATCCGCTTTTTACGGAAAAGGAAAAACGAGTGGGCAGTAAAGAAAATATTTTACTTTTTTTGATCACTTCGAACAGAGGCTTGTGCGGAGCTTATAACGCGCAAGCCATCAAAAAAACTATTGCACTTCTTAAAAATCAAAATTTAAATATTGACGCAGTTACTATCGGCAGAAAAGGAGATGTCGCGATGCGAAGACTGGGCGTGAATGTTCTGGCCTCATTTACTGATTTGAGTGACAACATTTCTCTATCTGAAATAGTTCCTATCTCACAATTGGCGATCAATGAGTACAGCACGCCAAAATACCATAAAGTCTTGGTGGTTTACACTGATTTTATTTCGGCTTTGTCGCAAAGGGCTAATATAAAGCAAATTTTACCTGTTTCTAAAGGAAATTTAAAGGAATTAATAACAGAAAAGAGCGCGGATGTCCGACTTTCGCAGAACGGGAAAATTAATTATCTGATAGAAGGAGATATGAATACCCTCATCCCATCGCTCGCAGAAAAAATTTCGAGAATGCAGATATATCAGATGCTGCTTGAATCAAATGCTTCGGAGCAGTCGAGCCGAATGGTCGCAATGAAAAATGCATCTGAAGCTTCCGGAGAAATGATCGACGATCTGACTCTGGTATTTAACAAAGCAAGACAAGCGAATATTACCAGAGAAATATCAGAGATCAGCGCAGGGATGGCGTCAGTCAGCTGATAGGTCATAGCTAATTAGCTAACTAGCTAGGAAGCCAAAAGCTTTGTGAATAAGAAAATTTATTATAAGATACCCCAATAAACAAGTTATGCAAAATACAGGCACAATCAAAAAAATAATCGGGCCGGTCGTTGATGTGGATTTCTCGGCAGGAGGCGGAGGTAATTTGCCGGATATTTACACTGCGTTATCAGTGATGAATGGAAACAAAAAAATTATTTTGGAAACCGAACAGCATCTGGGCGGCGGTGTAGTTCGAACAATTGCGATGGACACAACCGACGGGCTTTATCGCGGAATGGAGGTAACGAATACAGGAGCGCCCATATCTGTACCAGTGGGGAGCGTCACATTAGGACGAATCTTCAATGTTTTAGGTGAATCTATAGACGACGGCAAAGTTATGACAGGCGAAAAAAGTTTGCCGATACATCGCAAATCTCCCGAATATGTTGCGCAAGCAACGAAAGTCGAAATACTTGAAACAGGCATAAAAGTCATTGATCTTATCTGTCCAGTATTAAAGGGCGGCAAAGTCGGACTTTTCGGTGGGGCTGGCGTCGGCAAAACTGTCGTCATTCAGGAGCTTATACACAACATTGCGTCAAAGCTCGGGGGCTATTCTGTCTTTGCCGGAGTCGGCGAACGAACACGCGAGGGGAATGACCTTTATCATGAGATGAAAGAGTCCGGCGTGCTACCGAAAGTTGCCATGGTCTTTGGACAGATGAATGAACCGCCGGGCGCTCGTTTGCGAGTAGCTCTCTCCGGGCTCACCATGGCTGAACATTTCCGAGACGCTGAAGGCAAGGACGTGCTTTTATTTATTGATAATATTTTTCGCTTCACGCAGGCCGGTTCGGAAGTATCCGCACTGCTCGGACGTATACCATCGGCTGTCGGTTACCAACCAACGCTTGGGACGGAGATGGGAATCTTGCAGGAGC
>DATHJV010000050.1:0-5020 GCA_035489645.1 Minisyncoccota bacterium
TCGATATGCGCACCGAAGAAGAAAAGAAAGACAAAAAATTGCTGGCCTATGCCTGGGTAGTTAATTTTCCATTTTTTGAAAAGACGGATGAAGGAAAATGGACTTTTACCCACAATCCTTTTTCGATGCCGATACCCGAGCACATAGAATGGCTTTTGAAAGGCGAAAATATAGAAAACATTTTAACTACTCAATATGACCTTGTATGTAATGGTTTCGAGTCCGCTGGCGGTTCTATTCGGGCGAATAATCCGGAAATTTTAAAGGCTACATATAAAGTTATGGGATATTCCAAGGAAGAAATAGAAGATAGAGTTGGTCATATGCTCGAAGCATTTAAATACGGTGCGCCTCCTCATGGCGGCATTGCTCTCGGGGTAGAGCGCAATCTCATGAATCTAACCGGTGAATCTTATCTTCGGGAAGTTGTAGCCTTTCCGATGACAAGAGGCGGAAAAACAGCAGTAATGAATGCGCCGAAACCGCTGGAAGAAAAACAGCTCAAAGAATTAAACATAAAAATTGTTAAATAAAAGCTTCTAAATGAATTATATAATCTCCGGTAAGGTGATAAAGGGGGATGGTTACGGCAAGAAAATTGGTTTTCCGACGATAAATTTAGATAGGCGAGAATTTATGAAGATGAAGGAGAAGCCAAAGTTTGGCGTCTATTTCGGTATTGTGCGATTTGGGAGTAAAAAATACCGCTCAGGAATTGTAATAGGCCCGCTGGATAATAAAGAACTGCCGAAGATTGAAGCGCATTTGATCGGGTATCAGGGAAATGCATATGGCAAGACTGCCGTTTTTGAAATAAAAAAATTCTTGAGAAAATTCAAGAAATTTAAGACAGAAAAAGAATTGATTAAGCAAATTAGAAAGGATTTAATAGCATGCAGATAAGGTTAATAAATAGAATGAAAAAACTGTTGATAATAATAGGGAGTATAATTGCTGTTATATTAATAACTATTGGGGTTGTTTTATATCTTACTAGAGGTGCAACTAAAGCGGCGGATAATTTTTTCTCCTTAATAAAAAGTGGAAATGTTGACGGTGCATATCAATCCTTATCTCAACAATTCAAGGAGAAAACAACAGCAGAGCAGTTTAATGTTTTTGTAAAAACCTATTCAATAACTGATTTTGAAAGTGTGTTCTGGAATTCAAGAACCATAAACCCTAGTGTCACCGAACTTGAAGGTAGTATCAAAACAAAAAACAGTAAAACCATTCCCGTAAAAGTAGATCTTGTAAAAGAAGATGGGCAATGGAAAATCTTAAGCATTGATGTAGAAGGTGGAATACCGCAAGTAAAAACAATTCCCAGTGATTCTGATTTGGTAAAATTAGTAAACAATTCAATACAGCTTTTCGGTCAAGCGGTAAAAAGTGACGATTTTTCTATATTTTATTCTTCAATATCACAACTATGGCAAGCACAAACAACTCCACAAGGACTTAGGGAGGCGTTTCAATCTTTTATCGATAAAAAAATAGATATCACCATTTTGTCTAATATCACGCCAGTATTTAGCGAAAAACCGGCAATCGATGCAGACGGAGTATTAATTCTTAAGGGCCGTTACTATTACCAAGGTTATCCACCAATTAATTTTCAAGTAAAATATATTTACGAGTATCCAAATTGGAAATTAATCGGCATTAAAGTTTCTATTTAATTTTATGTTTCTTCGGATTCCTTCGGATGTTCAACGTCCGAAAACAAAAATAGAATGAGAAAAATGACCATAATTATAGTCGCAATCATTGCAGTGATCGCCATCGGAATCGGGTTATATTTCAGTGCGTTCAAAACGACATACAAAATCACCTCCATCAAAAACTACACAGCCCCCGACGGCAGTTTTTCGTTCCAATATCCGGAGTTTGAGGGGTGGGATGTTGTGTCAATTACCAATGTTACAAAGGCTAATACAACAACCGAGGTTTCCTATGATGAATCTGCAATCATATTGAATACTCCAAACAAAAATTCTCCAAATACAAAATCTCAAATCATAATTTCTAAATATCCCTATTCAAAGCAAGACTTTGAGATACCAAGTATGGCGATATCAAATCCCAATCCAAACGCTGTACCATACACTTATAATAAACCAGTTTCGGATACTGATATTGTCCCTAATCATAATGGTTACGCAATATTTTACGGCAAGAATCACAAGGTTTATGTCAATCTTGACAATCTTTCAGAAAAAAATGGATTTGCCAGTGATAAATTTTTCGAAAAAGTCATTGAAACTTTTAAGTTTTCGGTAACAACCGGTGGCACCGACCAGGTGAATTCGGAGACGATTAAAAAAATATTTCTTGAAAGCGGAGATGACACATATGGCGTTTGGAAGGATAAAAATGGGACAGTCGTATATATCGCAACTCCAGCTGCACCGGGATCGGACGAATTTGTCTACTTGTTTGATGTTTCCGGTAATCTGATTGTGAAATCAGGAGGATTTGCTTCGATAAAGGCAAATGACGAAAAATACAGAAATCTGACAAAGGATTTATTATTTGAAAGCAGAGTTAAAATGCCCAATTAATCTTCGAAATTAAATATTTATTAAAAACCATTATTGAATTTTAAGCAGGCGATATGCCTGATTAGTTATATGAAAAAATTGCTTGGAAATATAATCGAGACCTTCACTATGCAGGATGTGGAGAGGGTGATTATGCTCGACAGGGATTGCTCGGCGGAATTGAAGGTGGGCGATTCTATTGAGGTGGAATTTGCGAGCGGTTCGCCTGCTGTCGTCAAAGTTCTGGACGCTTTTTTGGAGCAAGGATCAAAATTTAATGTCGCTTCCGACAAGATTGCCTCTTTGAGAGTGGAGAACGTCGGATTCCCAGATGACTATAAATCAATCATAGGCGGTAAGGTTTTTATTAGGGAAGTAGAATAATTCATCAAATGAAATTATCAAAAATGACCATACTCATCGTCGCAATCCTTGCTGTGATCGCCATCGGAATTGGGTTATATTTCAGCGCGTTCAAAACGACATTCAAAATCGTTTCCACTAAAACCTACACCGCCCCCGACGGCAGTTTTTCGTTCCAGTATCCGGAGTTTGAGGGGTGGACTGCCTATATGAATCAGGATCCATATAGCATCTGGTTCAATGCTCCTTTTGAAAGTTTTATAGCGCCGCGGATAAAGATTACCATAAGTTATCAGCCAGTACCTATTGCGCATCCCGACAAGTGGCCGGTAAATCCACAAAATATCACATACATTATGTCACCTGACTATAGTTTATCTTTTTTTGGATCCTCGGAAGAAAAAGTGAAGATAATATCTATTGAATTACCTATGCCACCGCCGGGAGGGGAGCAATACAACTTCTCCGCCAGGAAAATGGCGGAGATGATTATTGAGTCGTTTGTCTTTAAATCAGAACACGTCTATGTTCACAGTGAATTGGGAGATGCGTTGTTGGGCACAAGTTGGATCTTGCTCGATCCAGAAGGGAATGAAACCGATCTCGAGTTGGACTTCCGGGATACGAAGAGAAATGATCCGCAGGGCGTATACTATGATTATCATGATTATCTGCATCATAGGCCCGGGTATTCTGCCGGCTACTGGAGTGTTCGGGGCGATACGATTGAAGTTTTCGAAGATCCGTCCTATGGATTACATACTATTTATAGTAAAGCTAGTATAGAGGGCGACATATTATATACTACCGAGGATACTGATGGGGGTATCCGTCGAACATTCAAAAAAATCAACCACGACAGGCCTTCCCCTCGATAATCTCGAGGAATAGATAGCTGAGCGAGTGCAATATGGTTATATTAGTGACACAAAAAAAGCTGTAATAAGGGCTGTTGCCGTTATTTCGTGATATAATAATCTTATGCAAAAGTCATACAGTGGTCCAGTTTTCATTCTCATCGCGGCAACGCTGTGGGCACTTGACGGACTCATCCGCCAGAAATTATATACACTCCCGCCGATTACGATAATTTTCTTCGAGCATTTGATCGGCCTGATAATTTTGTCTCCATTTGTTTTTAAATATCTCTTTAGAACAAAACTAACTCTGCGAGACTGCTGGCTGATTATCATCATTTCGGTTTTGAGCGGGCTTTTGGGAACATTATGGTTCACAACGGCACTTGGCAAGGTCCATTTCATAACCATATCGGTGGTATTTCTCTTGCAAAAGCTTCAGCCGATATTTGCCATAGCGACAGCCCGGATTTTCCTGAGAGAAAATTTTGACGGGCGATATATCAAATGGGCGGTGCTCGCAATTGTCGCAGCTTATTTTGTTACTTTTAAAAATGGATATGTATTTTTCGCGACCGGCGGAGAGACCATTAGTGCCGCTCTGTATGCCCTCGGTGCGGCTTTTGCCTGGGGTTCTTCAACCACATTTTCCAAGATGCTTTTAGGAAAAATAGATTTTAAAGTCAGCACTTTTTACAGATTCCTCGTCACCGTTTTAGTCGCTTTCCCTTTTTTGCTTGTATTTGGACATAATGAGGGAACGACGAGTTTAGCTGTACCAACTTTTTCACAGTTCAGTCTTTTAATACTTATCGCTATTTCTACCGGCATGGTAGCACTCCTTATTTATTACAAAGGGCTTGCAAAAACTGCCGTGCATATTTCCACTATTCTGGAGCTGACGTTTCCTTTTATGGCTATTTTATTAGATTTCATTATCAACCATACAGTACTTTCTTTTACTCAATGGATCGCTGCTCTCGTGCTCGTATTTAGTATTTATAAAATTGTTAAATTGCGAGAGAGAAACTCTTGAAATATAAACTTTTCTCCGGTACGGATTTTTCAAAAAAACCGGCCTTAAATAATATTGAAGTTTAGGGGCGCGTCGCGCTCGAAACCCCTGCGAAAAGTCATATTTCGAGATTTTTTTGTTATATGGGCAGTTTCAAAATTTCTACTTTACCATTTTCCTTGCCGATGATGGCATTTGTAACAAAAATTTTACTAGAAGAACTTTTTAATATTTTTTCGGCG
>DATHJV010000051.1:0-2598 GCA_035489645.1 Minisyncoccota bacterium
ATTTGACCTTAGCTCTACCGGACGATCCACTTGCGCTCGGTATCGTGGATGAATTTAGGAAAAATGGGATGCGAATTTGGGGCTCGACAAAAGCGGCGGCAAGAATTGAATGGTCTAAAGCATTTTCTAAAAATTTTATGGCCGGCCACAACTTGCCCACGGCCAAATTTAAAACATTTTCTGATCATAATTCGGCTTTGAGATATTTATCAGGACAAAACTTGCCGATCGTCATAAAAGTAAGCGGACTCGCGCTCGGGAAAGGCGTAGTGATTTGCCAGAGTTATGATGAAGCAGTCGAGGCACTCGATAATATGCTAGTAAAAAAAACCTTCGGTGAAGCAGGTAGTGAAGTAGTCATAGAAGAATTCCTCTCCGGACGCGAAATTTCCATCCATGCATTTTCCGACGGGAAGAACTATAAAATATTTCCACCATCCCAAGACCACAAAAAGATAGGAGAGGGAGATACCGGAGTAAATACCGGGGGAATGGGCACCATTGCACCTCTGCCTTTCATTACTCCCGAACTCATGCGCGGAATTGAAAAATACATTGTCACCCCCACTTTAGCTGCCATGGCCAAAGATGGTAATCCTTTTTCGGGTTTACTATATCCCGGACTCATACTCACCCCGGAGGGGCCTAAAATTCTTGAATACAACGCGCGTTTTGGCGACCCCGAGACTCAAACGTATATGCGACTACTAGACTCAGATATACTGGAGATTTTTGACGCCTGCATTGATGAAAAATTAGACGAAATTGAGATTAAATGGAAAAATTTATCAGCCTGCACGATAGTGCTTGCCTCAGCGGGTTATCCGGGAAACTACCCCAAGGGGAAAGTGATTTCGGGAATTCTCGAGGCGGAAATGCAACCCGACATTGTCGTATTTCATGCAAGTACAAAAATGGAAAACAATACGCTGGTTACAAATGGCGGGAGAGTTTTGGGAGTTTCAGCTGTCGGTAATACCCTAGAAGAAGCGTTGAAAAAAGCTTACAAAGCCATAGGAAAGATTTTTTTTGAAGGCATGCAATACAGGAGAGATATCGGTAAAAAAGCGCTAGACAAAGTCTGACGCAGTCGCGCAAAAAATAAATTCTTTAGTTTATCGTATATGATAGTATAAGAAACTGACATAACACGATAAAAATGACAAAGCCCGGACGATTGTCCGGGCTCGATGCGACGATTTCTCCATTTATGGAAGGGGGGGTCTGTCTCTTGTTAATTGCGTCTGCGAACTCGCCTAGATATAATCTTTCCAACCACTTCGGCTGAATCATGCACATCTTCACCGATGCGCTCAGCATAGTTTTCCAGAATGGTCAGAAAAGTTCGGCGCATGGGTTCGGGTGCAGCGAAAGTAATTTCGAGCAAGCCTAAATACTTCTTCATGTGCACCTTGATCTCTTCTTCGACAGTGATACCTTTCGGAGATTGGTTTGGGGTTGCGCTCATCCGCAAATAGACTATCGGAGATATCTCAAAAGAGAATTTGCTCCCGCTCGGAAGTGTACCTGAAATTTTTTGCATATTTTTTTTGTCGTTTTTTTGTTGTTAGGAGGGAACGGCCTGCGAAAAAGAGTTAAAGATTAATGTACTATTCCCGCTAAACAATAGCACGTAAATAATACGTATGCCAATAGATTACGGTGTTTCATAAACGTAGCGATATCTATATTATATATCCCAATTAAAAAAGTGCTCCCGGTCTGGACCGGTCCTGACATTTATATTTATTTTTATGAATAAAAATTGTAAAGCCCAGACGATGTCCGGGCCCTGCGACAATTTTATTCCATTGTGAAAAGAGGAAGTCGCTATTACTTTGTGCGAATTCAACTGCAGACTATAGTAGTGATGCTGAGATGATTGAGCTCATCATCCTTCTTGAGTGGATAAAAAGGTATGGTGATGAGAATATTTACCAAACCGTCGCATTTGCGGTCAAAGAAAACGATACACTCGAACAGGTCGAGTTTCGGTTTCATATTTGAAGGTTCCACTATGTAGCCAAGTCCTCTGTAATGCTCTGTCACCACATGACCAACCTCCTCGAAAGATGGAGTTTCTGATTTGGACTTGAAACTAATTATCAGTTCCGGGTTCTCCCCCGGAAAAATACCCCGTTTTTTGCCGTTGAACCTTGATATAAGTATATCGCCTAGGTCTCCCTCATTGATCAATTTAACCAATTCATCAAAAGATGCCATCTGACGCCTCCCTTCTTAATTTTTTTGGTTTGATTTATGAGCCACTTTAAAGAACGTGACTCGATTTTAAGAATACTATATAAATAAATTTTGGCAAACTATTTATCCCAATGCGGAGAAAAATGGCAAATGAAAACCCTAACGAGCGGTTTTCACACGCTTGTCAGGGTTTTTGCAGTTGCCACCGTTTTTTCACGGTATTTTGCCAAATTGGACTCTCTTCATTGCGTCCAGACTTGACCCAGGCTTCATACAATTGGCGATCATCTTCTGTAAGAGTAATACCCGGAAACTCGAGTAAGCGTCGAATTGTGTGTTCGCAAGTGAGTGCAGCGGCTCTGGTCTCGTAAGCTATTTTCTGTTCAGTTGTAGCAT
>DATHJV010000052.1:0-21447 GCA_035489645.1 Minisyncoccota bacterium
TATGATCATGCAATTCGTCCGATATGCGTATCGGTAAAACCCGACTCGGCCGAGTGTTGTCCATATCGGTAATAAGTTCTTTGATTGTTTTTTTGCCGTCACCCAAGAGAGTCGGAGCAACTCCCACATAGAAACCCGCCAGAGTGCCATTCACCAAAGTGGCCCTGCAAACGTTGCCTACTAAATGTTCTTCGGCAACAAGGTAAGAACATATTTGGCGGGAAATTTTTATCCCCTCGCGAAACTGTTGTAAATTATTAATATTAGTAACGGTATGCCTGCCGCGAGATCCTATCCGGGGTTTAACAATTATGGGTTTCTTTAGTTTGGAAAATATTGCTTCATAATTTTTTCTGCCAAAGGCGAACCAGCCTCTCGCTGGAAAACCAAAAAATGGCAGCTCAAAATAATCCGGGACCGGAATACCCTGCCCCTTGAATTCTCGCTTTAAAATTACTTTATCATCCCAATTTTTATGCATATCTAAAAATTCCGGCCGGATGGGAATACTTTCAAAATAAATATTTTTACCATTGATCATTGCCCGATAATGATCCAGCGGTCTGCCCAGAAATATCACTTGTTCCATCACAATTCCTCTTTTCTTTGCTTCTTCCCAGATAATTTTAGAGCGAAAATTATTGGCCCGATTTGTATCTGCCGAAAATTTAGCGAGTTTAAAAAATGTAAGCGTTCTGAATAGAAATTCGGGAATTAAATCAACAAAATCTTTCACCCCAATCGGGACATATTTTATAAATATTGTTGCCGGATTCTCTAGTGTAATTTGCACGACACTTTCTAGAAATGAAAGAGTGTGGTTTATCGGAGCATCCCCGCAATAGGAACAGGAGCTTTTTTTTACTGACGGTTCAAACATTACCGACATAAATAAGATAATAACACAAAAGAGACAGTCAAAGAGCCGTCTCTTTTAAAAGTAAGTAACTATTTCTAATTTTCTCTAGTGCTCTCCTTTAATCATAATATTGAGGCAAAAAAATTGATAATGTCCGACCGCTCTATTCTACCATATTTTATTTTTTTCAATTAATACTACATGGACTATTACTATACATAGTTTTCCTGCTAGAGAGAGATAAAGCCCCATGATAGCATTTATTCTCTCGCTGGTTAATGGCGCCGGAGATAGTTATGAACTCTTCACCTCCTTCGCCAGGGAATGGATAACCGGACTTCTCCGCGTTTTCCTTACCCCAGAAATACTGAAAACCTTCTCCCGAAATCTCAGCGTTTGTGCCTTTCAGATTATAAGCATCTACATAGTAATTAAGAGCATCGGTTTTGCTTTTAAAAAAAAGAGTACTGTGAAGATTTACAGTCGAGACTCCGTAACCTCCGGATACGGCAGGGTCCCTCTCTAGAGGAAGTTCGGCGGGCTTGACAGAAGGCGTGCCGCCAAGATTTATCTTGTCCACTCGATCTTTTTCCACTATCCACTCTTTTTTAATTGTATATCTCACATTTAGTTCGCAAGTAATGCCCCTAAGCCGCAGCGCCACTGCAGAGACCGTAATAAAGTTACTAAATTCAGTGTCGGAAAGATTATTTTCACGTTTAAAGATCATTTCCCAGCCATCTTGATACGCCTTTGGAGAAAAGCTAACGAACTCTTTACAGTCATTGCTCAAAGTAGGATTTGAGGCGAGTATAGGTTTAGGTTTATTTCTATCCGCAACAGTCGGTGAAGTTTTTGTATTCGTGAGTGTTTGAGTATCAATAACAGACTCCTCTCGCTCTTTATTTTGAAAAACATATGCGATACTACCGATTACTAAAATGGCTATTACTCCTAACAGCAACGGCGCATTGAAATCTTTTTTCATATGTGCATTATTCGCCAATTAATTCTTTAACTCGTTCGAGAAGTTCGTCCAGAGTGAAATTGGATTTTATCATGAAATTGCTAATACCTAGTTTTTTGACATGTTCGATATCCTTTTCCTCGGATAAATTTGAGAAAACAATGGTTGGAATGGGCCGCAGAGCCTTATTGTCTCTTATTTTCTCCAATACCATAAAGCCGTCAATATCCGGTAGTAGCAGATCGAGCAAAATGAGGTCAATCTTTACCTTGCTGTCAATTAATTTCAGAGCGTCGGCGCCGCTCGCTGCGGTCAGCACTTCATAGCCTCTTTTCTTTAATTTGGTGGCTTCCAGTCCTGATAAAAAATCATCGTCTTCTATTATTAATATAGTTTTTGCCATATTCGCTTATTATACTACCCGTTAAATTGAATGCAAACTCTCCTGCTTAAAAATGGGGATTGTAAAAAAGAAAGTGGTTCCCATATTTTGTCCGCTTTCAAACCATATTTCCCCGCCGTGTCTCTCCACTATTTTTCTGATGGTATAAAGTCCGATGCCGGAACCGACCAATTCCTTTCTCATCGCTTCTCGATCCCGGTAGAATTTTTCAAAGAGTCTCTTTTTCCCTTCCTCGGAAACTACGACACCTGTATCTTTAATGGAAAACTGGATAAATCCATTTTCTTCCTTCAGAACAATGAATATTTTTCCATGGGCGTTGCTGTATTTAATTGCATTGTCCATCAGATTATGCAGGACTATCAGCAGTTTTTCCTTATCGACTTTGGCTTTTGGAAATTCCTTGCCGGGCTTCAGGAATATCACCTCAATGCCCCTTGCAAACGCTTCTCCGGAAAAATTGAAAATTGAATCTTCCACCAATGCCACCATATCGAGCGGGGAAAAAATATATTGTTTTTCAATGATGTCTTCAGTTTTATTCATGAGGAGAAGTTCGCTGACCACCATTATCGCTCTCTCATTATTTTCGTGCGCCTTTCGGAGCAGATTTTCTTGCTCAACTGTCATCTTTCCCAAATCGCCTCCCAAAAACATTTCGCTGATCCATTTCATCGCCGAGAGCGAAGTTCTGATTTGATGGGCGCTAATCGAAATAACATCAGTTTTGGCAGCATAGTTTTCACTCGCCTTTTTTATTTTTTGACTCTGCAGCAGCAATGCCTTCACTTTTTTTTTCTGCTCTTTGAGAGTAGAAACAGCCGAATTCAAGTTACGCGAATTAAGTTCTAACTTCTGCATGGCCGTAAGCCGTTTTTTTCTATTTTTAATAATTGGCGCTCGTTTCATAATAATTTTGAATTACGAAACTCTTATTTGGTGTAGTTTTTTCTCAACACACATAAAAATCTGCTGATTTTTATGCTATGCTCGGCTCGTCAGCCTGCGCAATGTTTCGTAAAAACTATACATGCAACGAGTTTCGTAATTCATGACTAATAAATGTCTTGCCTCCAGAATACCAAAATTAAGCAACTTTGTCTTGTTGTCAGCTATTCTTGCTTTTTGATCGCTATACATTATTTTAATGATTTAGTGTATATTAGAAAAGATTAGAAATGGAAGGTTGCGCCGAATGGTAAGGCAACGGTTTGCTAAACCGTGAGGATTTTAAAACTCCTCTATGGGTTCGACTCCCATACCTTCCGCAAATGCCGGCCGTAGCACGCTTCAATTGAAACTCTATTTATCGGCCTTCCACTCCTTTTTTAATTTTTGAGCAAATGCTTTTATGCCTTTTTCATGAACCTTGTATTGTTTAGCATAATTTTCGGATATCGAATCTACAACACGATGATACGTGGACATAGTCGTGTTCTGACCTTTTTTCATTCCCCTTGCTATTTCTTTATTCATCTTAACCATCAAGTCCATTGCTTTCTTCTGGTGCTCCTTGGCATCTGGTCCCAATAAATAATACGCCCCCGCGGTGGCCACGGAGGCCGCCACTACTCCCGCTCCTATTGCGACTTTTTTTCCTGCCGACATTCCCTTTTTTATTTCTTTTTTCATCCCGTTAGAAGTAGGAAATCTTTAGATTTCCATAGTTAAATTTTAATAATGCGACTGCAATACTTAAATTTATTATAACATCTCCTGTGTGCTAAATTAACTAAATGACTCCTAATGGGATTAATCTTTACGGTGCCTTCTTTTTTTTCGAAAAAGAAAATTAAAAATGACGCTATCTTTCATGTCTTCCACCATTTCCCTGGTAGTGTCACCGATGGAATTTATGTCATTTTCTATTTTCCCCATAATCCGAGAAAAAGTATTCGTGGTGCGGATGAGATAAAATAAAAATACGGCCACCAGCGCCCATAAAACAATAAATCCGAGCGAAGAAATAAAGAAGAAAAGTTGCGACTGCATAATTGCATCCATGGCTTGAGTATAGCATAATAATTTGCAAATGGAACTATCTGATATATTGGAGGCTAAATTTCGTCTGGATATAAACCAAAAAAGAGCCCTAAACAGGCTCAAACTTTTTTCGGTTGCGGATTTGCTTTTTCATTTCCCCCTCCGCTACAGCGACATTAGCCTGGTGAAAAAGATTGCGGATTTAATCCCCGGAGAAATAGCTACCATCTATGGCAAGATATCAAAATTAAAGACTAAAAAAGGATTCCGCTCAAAAATCCCCATGGCGGATGGTGTTATAGAAGACTTATCCGGCAAAATAAAAATTATCTGGTTTAATCAGGCATATCTGGCTAAGATGATTCCTAATAATTCGAATGTAAAATTAACCGGAAAAGTGACGGCAGGCAAGGGCGGTATTTACTTGGCAAATCCGGAATTTGAAAAGATGAAGAATATGCCGATAGATTCGCACGATACGCTCTTCTCGACCAATGAAAGAGGAGACAATACAGGATTTTCTTACCCCATTTATGCGGAGACTCGCGGGATAACAAGTAAGTGGTTTTATCACGCGATTGAGAGAATATTCAGGGAAAAAACTCTAGAAAATATCACCGACTATATCCCGACAGATATATTAAAAAAATATAATTTACCGGCTCTGAAAACCGCTCTGATCTGGATTCATAAACCAAAAAATTCCTCCAATGCGGAAACTGCCAGAAAAAGATTTGCCTTTGAAGAAGTTTTTTGCATCCAGCTCGAACGTCAGCACGATAAATTTGAGTATAGAAAAAATAAATCTTTCCAAATAGTTGCCGAAAAGAAAAACGTGGAAGAATTCTTAAATAGATTCCCCTTTGATGCCACACAGTCGCAAAAAAAGTCAATCGTCACAATTTTAGAAGATATGGCAAAAACTTTCCCGATGGCTCGGTTATTGGAAGGCGATGTCGGAAGCGGAAAAACCGCCGTCGCGGCGACGGCTAGCTATTCGGTAGTAAAACAAAGGCCTAACGGGCAGAATTTTGGAAATTTACAGGTGGCTTACATGGCGCCGACTGAAATTCTGGCAACCCAGCATTTCGAATCTTTCGTGGAATACTTCTCACATCTTCCAATAAACATCGGACTGATTACAGGCTCTGGGTGCAGAAAATTTCCCTCAAAAGTAAACCCGGGAGGCTGGACGACTATCTCTCGCACGCAACTTTTAAAATGGACGGTAAATGGTGAAATCCCAATTTTGATCGGCACGCACGCACTGATCCAAAAAACTGTGAAATTTAAAAATTTGGCGCTGGTCGTGATCGATGAACAGCATCGATTTGGCACGTCGCAACGAAGTAAGCTTGTAAAAAAAGATAACATTGTCCCGCATTTGCTCTCGATGACGGCCACCCCCATTCCCCGCACACTCGCTCTCACTATCTATGGCGATTTAGACCTCTCACTTCTTGACGAAATGCCTCCCGGCAGAAAAGAAATTATCACTGAAATAATCACTCCCAATAAGCGCGAGGAAACCTATGAAAAAATAAGAGAAGAATTAAAAAACGGCCGACAACTTTATGTGATTTGTCCCAGGATTTTTGAAGCAGAGGAAGCGGAGGCGGAAGGGGAATTGGGATTGCCCTCGCAGCGGGTTTTGAGCCCGGAGCGGGCAGGGTTCGAGCGAAAGCGAGAGAGCGAAGGGCGAAACCCCTCGCCGAGCGCGCCGGGCTCGGCGAGGAAAGCGAGAGGGCAATCCAATTCCTCTCTAGAAATGAAATCAGTCACTGCTGAAGCAAAAAGATTAAAAAAAGAGGTTTTCAAAGAATATGAGATTGGCATTTTGCACAGCCAGATGAGCAAAGCAGAGAAAGAAAATGTTATGCAGGAATTCGTGCAGGGCAAAATAAATATTCTATGCGCCACCTCAGTGGTAGAAGTGGGAGTAAACGTTGCTAATGCCACTTTAATAATAATAGAAGGCGCGGAACGTTTCGGTCTGGCTCAACTGCATCAACTCCGAGGACGCGTGATACGAAGCACGCATCAGGCATACTGCTACATTTTCGCTGATGCGAAAAGTGATAAGACCATACAAAGACTAAAAGCTCTCAAAACCGCTAAAAATGGTTTCGAATTAGCGGAGTTGGACCTGACCCTGCGCGGAGCCGGCGAACTTGGGGGCACCAAGCAGTGGGGCATCACCGACCTCGGAATGGAAGCGATTAAAAATATCAAAATGGTAGAAGCCGCCCGCAGCGAAGCCATCCGCCTGATCGAAGAAGACCCGCAGCTTTTAAAATATCCCCTCCTCAAACAAAAAGTCCGACAAAAAGCCGGTGAATTCCATTTCGAGTAAAATTTATAATAAAATTAAAAATTCAAAAAAATCACTCCGAGTACAGCAAGAAATATTCCTGCAATTTGAAGTGATGTCATGGATTCCCCGAAAAATATAACGCCGGAAACAACTACAATTGTTGCGTATAAAACTGTTTGCATTATTCCGACATTGATAAGTTTTACTCCCGAAACAAAAAGATACGTAAAGAAAAAAATCTGCACTAAATACAGAACGACTGCGATTAACATCCACGGACTTGATATAGCCTTGCTCATGCTTCCAAGAGTTTGAGTCTTTTTCAGAAAAACATCTGCAATGGCTACGGCAGATACTGCTAAGATCAATAAACCCGTATGCATTAAAGACATCTATTGATTATACCAGAAAATGTTTAAAGCCCCGACCGATTCTTCGGGAAATTTTATGTTGTCCGTCACGCATAATTTTCTGCTGAAAATTTGCGCGACCCCGGCTCTGCGCCATCGCGCCTGCGCCCGCGGACAATTAAAACTTTATCCCATAAACTTTTAATTGTCCGCCTGCTACGATTCGAACGTAGGACCCTCGAGGTATAAGCTCGATGCTCTAACCAACTGAGCTACAGGCGGAAAACTAACAACAATAACTATAGCAAAATAAGGCTAAAACACAATTTTAGATTTCTTTATTCTTCCCACCTGCGGAAACCAAGAGGGATTCCAACTTTACGTCGGAACTTCTTTCTTTTTTAGAAGTATCCCATGCGCAGTTAATATTTTTTCGTATTCTTCCTGCTCTAGAGTTTCAACTTCAATCAGCCGTAATGCGATAGCGTCAAAAGCTTTCCGATGTTCAGTCAATACTTTTTCGGCGGATTTTAATCCGTCGTTTATTATTCTGGAAACTTCCGCGTCAACCTTCATCGAAACCGCTTCGGAGTATTCTTTTTCTACCGCCTCGCCGTACTGCGGCCGGCCGCCTCCATGGACGAGGGCGATAGGTCCGATGAGATCCGACATTCCGAAGCGGGTGACCATGGCAGCAGCTAAGCTCGTCGCCATTTGTAAGTCCGAGGATGGTCCGGTGGTAATATCTCCAAAAACCATTTTCTCCGCCACATAACCTCCCAAGGACATTGCGATGTCATCAATGAATTCGGCTTTGGATTGCAAACGTTTCTCCTCAAGAGGCAATTTCAAAGTATATCCTCCGGCATTTCCGCGCGCGATGATGGAAACTTTGTGCACCGGATCAGCGTGAGCAAGCACCGAGGCCACGAGCGCATGACCCGCTTCATGATACGCGGTAATTTCTTTTTCCTTTTTTGAGAGCAAATGGCTTTTGCGCTCGGGTCCCAGCATAACTTTTTCAATCGCTCGAATCAGATCAAATTGAAATACTTTTTTTCGGTTTTCACGAGCAGCCAATATCGCGCCTTCATTCATGAGCGAATACAGATCCGCTCCGGAAAATCCAGGGGTGCGTTCCGCAATTAATTTTAAATTAATATCTTCCGCCAGCGGTTTTTTCACGGCGTGGATTTTTAATATTTCCTCCCGATCAGATCGATCCGGCAAATCCAAGACGACTTTCCTGTCAAAACGTCCGGGGCGTACGAGCGCCGGGTCCAGCACGTCCGGTCGGTTAGTCGCGGCCATCACTATCACCTTGTCATTCGGCTCGAAGCCGTCCATTTCCACGAGTATTTGATTCAAGGTCTGCTCGCGCTCATCGTTTCCTCCGCCAAAACCTCCTCCGCGCGTCCGTCCGATCGCATCTATCTCATCCACGAAGATTATGGCGGGAGCCGCTTTCTTGGCCATTTTGAAAAGATCCCGCACCCGGGAGGCGCCGACACCAACAAACATTTCCACAAACTCGCTTCCGGAGAGGTGGAAGAATGGTACACCGGCTTCTCCGGCGACGGCCCTAGCCAGCAAAGTTTTTCCCGTTCCCGGAGCTCCGGTGAGTATTACTCCTTTAGGAATTCTGGCTCCAATGTCCAGAAATTTCTTTGGACTTTTCAAAAAATCCACGATTTCTTTTAATTCTTCTTTCGCCTCGCGGCATCCGGCTACATCCTTGAAAGTAACCCGGTTGTTCTTATCATTCGGGTCCGTGATGCGCGCCTTGGATTGGCCGAAAGAAAGCGCCTGCATGCCGGCGCCTTTGACCTGCCGAGAGAGATACCAAAAGAAAATTAAAATAAAAAGTATCGGCAATAAAAATGGAAGCGAATTTAGAAGTAAAAACATAAATCCGCTTTCGTCTTTTATTTCTATTTCTGTTTTTGCCAGAGCTTCACTGCTGACACCATAATTAAAAAGCGTCTGCGAAAGTGTGGACCCTACTTCTTTTTTAGCACTCTTAATTTCCTCATTGTTATAAGTAATAGAAAGTTTGTCGCCTTCAACCACAATCTTTTTTATTTCTCCCGCTTGAACGCTCTTAGCCAAATCTGAAATCGGTATTTCCGGAACATCTTTAGTGCTATCCGAGACGACTAAATACACTGCCGTAATAAGCATGAAAATAAGTATCGCGCCTGCGATACTGCTGGAAAAATTAGCTCCCCTTTTTGGCTTTTTGCTTTTATTCACTTTGTCTTTATTATTGAGAAAATTAAAATCCATTGAGAGATAATAGCATAAAACGGCGAAAATCACCAGAAAAAACTATTAGTAGAGATATGCACATTCACTTCCATTATTTTATTTGGTATAATTTCGACGTAAGTCATTACATTATGGAAAATATGAAAAAAACAAAAATTAGCGCTCTTGCCGTTTTAATCATTTTGACTGTTGTAATCGCGGGAGTGGCATCTGCGGCTAGGATAAGTCATAAAAAAGGTGCTTCCGCCCGCCCCGTTTACACCAGCCTTAGCGGCACTGTCTCTAATGCCGATGCTTCTGCCAACGCTTTTACTTTGACCACACCCGATGGTCAGATCTACACCGTTTCCACCGATCTCATAAAAGAAAAGCAGGCAGCGGGGGATGCCAAACTTGAAGCATCTCTTGCAAGGCGAGAAAGTGAGAGGGCAAAACTGTTAGCCAAGAATCCTAAATTAAAGAAACGCTCTGCGTCTTCGCCTGTCCGCGTTCAGCGACCCGATCCCAATAATTTGGAAATTGTGGATGGCATGTATGTCACGGTCATTATTTCGGGTGAAGCCTCCGGCACCAATCTCTCCGCTATTGCCGTACGCGAAGCATCAGAAATAAAGAGACCAGTGCCTCCGTCTCTGCCTGTTCCTCCTGTTCCTTTGAAACCTCCCGTCATCCGCCCTCGCACTCCAACTCCGGAGGCATCGCCGGAAACAATTATAAATACTCCCATCGACACACAAACGACAACTAGCACCGACTCAGGAATCACGCCTGATGCCACTGACGTAACACCCCCTGATTCTTCAAATACTAATACTCCTATCGGCACACAAACTCCTCCCGATACTGACTCAGGCATCACGCCTGATGCCACTGACGTAACACCCCCCGATTCTTCAGAGGTTCTATAAATCTACGCCAAAAAAAACGACTATTCGATTTGCCTCTTATGTTGTCAGCAACGCAAAATAAAACTGCAGTTCAGGCAGTCTTATTTTGGTTGTGGAGATGGGGGAAATCGAATCCCCGTGCAGAAGGTTAATGCTGAGAAGTCTACATACATAGCGCGCTTTTTTGTTTAGATTAAAAAATTCTTAAGCGAGCCAAATATTTTTTAATCGAGCTCCTTTGTTTCGGAAGAAAGCCAGAGCAGTCTTTCTCCTATCCCGATAATGTTATGCCTGCCCTTATATATCGGAAGTCTATAAGAGAGACATCCGTTACGCGTAAGCGCTGACGGAAGCGAAAGCGAAGTCCTTCATACGGAAGTATGGAGAGACTGCCACTTTAACTTTGGAAGCTAATTTTGCAATTAAGCTATTGGACGAAGTTTTACGAGATTAGCGTCCACACTCGGTATGCATCATTACATTGGGCCTACTGTCTATGCCTTGCATCCCCATTTATGAAAAATGCTGAAATATAGCTTTTTTGGGGGTTATAGGTTGACGGGCCGAGAACTTCAGGATTTTATAAGGCTAGACTCTTTTGAAAAATCCGTACCGAAAAAAGCTATGTTTCAACATTTTTCTTTATCAATGTTCTTTGATTTCCCTTCTAATCTCACGTTCCGTGTCTCGTTTTTTAAGTGACTCGCGTTTGTCGTATTTTTTCTTGCCTTTCACTAAGGCAATTTCTACCTTTATTTTCCTGCCCTTATTGTACACTGAAAGTGGCACAATTGTCAAACTCTTGTTTTTCTCGCTTCCCCCGAGCTCGGCAATTTCTTTCTTGGTGAGCAATAGTTTTCTATTGCGAAGAGGATCATAATCCCTCGGCGCATTTTTTAATTGATAGGGCGGAATATTCGCATTAATCAAATAAGCTTCTCCCCCACGGATAATCACGAAGGCTCCGTCGAGCGACATTTTCCCTCCTCGCACTGATTTGACTTCGGTACCCAAAAGTTCAATACCCGCCTCGTATTTTTCCAGGATTTCATAATTAAATCTCGCTTTTCTATTTTCCGCATAATGAGCCATAACCTTATCTTAACATAACTAAAAAACACCCGATGAGTGTTTTTTAGTTAGTATATATTTAAGAAATCTTTGTTGGTTCTTCCTCAAAATCTTTTTCAAGAAATCCATTTCGTATCTCTCGCGCTGTTTTTATAATCAAGTCCTTTTCAGGAAAACCTTCTCTCCATTTATTCATATCACTTAATATACTCAAATCCCCTCCAGGCACAACCGCTTTCATTTTCGCTTTTGATTCTTCTAAATAAATTTTTAACCACTTAACATGTTCAGGATGCCCAATAAAAAAAGAGGCGCTTTTCTTGAGAGCTTCTCTTTCTCTTGGATAATCGGATCCTGAAACCACAAATTTTAAGCGAGAATACTTAGGAAAAAGTTCATCAATTCCTACTAGCATTTTTTCTATCTCTACTTCCTCCCTTATTTTCTTATCTTTCTCAACATGTTTTGCCCATCCATTTTCTATATTCATGGCTAAATTATATACCCCAGACTTAAGATGTCAACAATATTGACTTCCAAGATGGAGTAAGCTATATTTCTATGGTCCAAGTATATTAATTTATAAATTGCGCGAAAGAATAAACAACCAAATACGCTCTAGCGAACTGCGGGTTCTAGACAGTGAAAATAAAAATCTAGGAGTTTTAAGCATCAAAGACGCATTGGAGATGTCTCAAAACATGGGTTTGGATTTAATTGAGATAGGACCGAATGCAACTCCCCCACTTGCAAAGATAATGGATTTTGGTAAATATCAATACGAGACTAATAAAAAATTAAAGAAATCCAAAGCTAGCGGAAGCAGAACAGAGACCAAGGGAATTCAGATAAAAATAGGAACCGGAGATCATGATTTGGAATTAAAAGCGAAAGCCGCTTCCAAATGGATAAAGGAAGGACATCGGGTTAAAGTTGAACTATACCTCGCCGGTCGCGCGAAGTATATGGATGAAAAATTTTTGCGGGAGCGTTTAGATAGAGTATTACATCTGATTACTGAAAATTATAAAATATCCGATGCCTATAAAAAGGGTCCTAAGGGTTTAACAACCACAATTGAAAAAGCCAGATGAAAGGAATGAAAACAAATAAATCATATTCAAAAAGATTAAAAATCACGCGGAACGGCAAGATAATTTCCCGCAGACCGGGTTTCAATCATTTCAACGCAAAGCAGTCGCGCACCACGCAGCTGGCCGGAAAAAAAGGTCAGAATTTTGTCATTAAAAACAAGCCCAGGAGCCACTTAATGCCGTTTAACTGAATTAGCAATTTAGAATTAAGAATTAAGAATTTAAATTCTTAATTAATAATTAACAATTCGTAATTGATTTTTTATGACTAGAGTAAAAAAAGGAGTTCATGCATTAAAAAGAAGGAGAAGTGTCTTAAAGCAAACAAAGGGATTTCGCCATGGGCGCAGCTCGAAAGAACGTCAGGCAAAGGAGGCGCTGCTGCACGCAGGAAATTACGCTTTCGCTCACAGAAAAGACAAGAAATCACACAATAGGAAACTCTGGAACATAAAAATAAACGCGGGCGCAAGAGAGCTAGGCACGACTTATTCCAGACTAATCGATGGTCTTAATAAGAAAAAAATATTGATTGATCGCAAAATCCTCGCAGAATTAGCCGAACATCATCCCACGACTTTTGCTAAAGTTTTAGAATCTGTAAAATAGAAAGGGAAAGGTTTTTGCCTGTAAGCGTTTAAAAAACTTTTCCTTTCTATTTCCTAGTTTGTATCAGAAACAGAATCTTTCGAAGTTTTATACTCAGCAATTTTATCTTTTCTAATGAGAGTAATAACATTTTCTAAAAGTTTCTTGGGGTCATCTCCGATTACAATTTTGGCATTTGGCCGGTAACTCTTTTTAAAGATATCCTGTAATTCTCCACCCATTTCCCAGGGACCTTCATAAATACCAATCGGCTTGCCGTCTTCAAAGGCGATAGTAAATTCATGGATCGTGCCGATGCGACCACAGCCGCAAATAACCGCATCAGAACAGCGGGTCAGCATTATATCACGTCCAGCATAACCAAAACCGGTGTACATAATCAAATCCATGTAATCCAGCGGAAGCTTGTAAACCTCCACATGCTCGCGCTCCGAGGCTGCCGGAGAAATTCCAACAGACATTCCGCCAATCTCCTTGACCCCCATAGCGACCCAGAGCGGAAATCCAGTCGTCGCACCTGTTACCAATACTATTCCCTGTCGGGCAATTTCGCGTCCGAGCTCTTTCGCTTTGTCTAATGCGCCAACCCCGCAATGTCCCGTCTCGGCTGCGCCCGAGACGCAGATTTTTATCTGGTTGTGCCCATGCTTAATATTGGAATTCAAAAAGGAATCCATACGGATATTGTATCATAAATTCAAAACTCTTTCTCAAAATCGTCGAAGCATAACTTTTTCAGATACGGATTTTTCAAATGACAATGAGTCTCAAAAAATCCTGAAATTCTCGCCTCGACAGGCTCGAAACCACTACAAAATTTATGTTTCTACGATCTTTGGGGAATAAATGATTTGCTAGCAATCGAGTATTGCGCTGCTCCCGTATTCCGGCGCTTCTGCATCAATTCCCAGATTGTCTCTAAGTTTCTGCACTAAAAACAGCGCGGACTTCGGCTCACCCATGACCACAAAAACTTTCTTGACCGTATCTTGCGTATCTTCAACAAAACTCAATAAGCCGTCTGAATCCTTGTGTCCTGAGTACCCCGTAATTGTCACAATATGCGCCCGCACGACGACATCTTCGCCGGTTATGCGCACTGTCTTTAGTCCCTCTTGAATCAAACGGCCGGGAGTTCCAACAGCTTGGTATCCGGTGAGCAGCAGGGTGTTGTTCGGGTCCGGTAAATAGTGTCTTTCGTGGTGCACGATGCGCCCGCCAGTCGACATTCCGCTTCCCGCGATAACTATTTTTGGATTTGGCACCGTGCCGATCAATTTTGATTCTTCTGATTTCAGGGTATTATGCAGTCCCGAAAAATCAAATAAATATTTGTCGCTCTTCATTACCTTTTGCGCATTCTCATTTAGATAAGTTTTATATTGCTTAAAAATCTCCGTCAAGCGAATCGCCAGAGGAGAATCAAAAAAAATAGGCATTATCGGAATGCGATTATTTTCCACCAAATCATTAAGCTCAAACAGAAGCTCCTGGGAGCGCTCTAGGGAAAAAGTCGGTATAACGAGAGTTCCTTTCCTTTTGTAATTATCCTCGATTGTTTCCTCTAAAAATTTTCTTCGGACATCCCGGGACTCATGATTTCTATCACCATAAACAGATTCCATCACCAAATAATCTATGTCGGTGACTTTTTCGGTATCAGGAAGTAGCATTGAAGGGCTGTTGCCTAAATCTCCCGTAAAGAGAATCTTTTTGCCATTACAAACAAATAAAACCATTGCGGAACCCAGTATGTGCCCGGCGTTCAAAAAGGAAACCAGTAGATTTTCAGTTATTTTAATTGTCTCGTGATATTCAAAACCCTGCCAAATTGAAAGCGCAGTTTTTATATTCTCAGCGGTAAAAATTTTATCCAGGTGAAGTTCGAGATTTTGAGATAAAATGCCCGCCGTATCTTCCATCATCGGTAGAGCGAGCGCTTTGGTGGGTATTGTAGAATAAATTTTCCCGCGGAATCCTTCATTAATAAGTTTCGGAATGCGCCCCACGTGATCGATATGAGCATGCGTAACAAAAAGCATGTCGATTGTTTTGGAGTCATAAGGGAAAGGATCCCAGTTTATATCATCGGCTATTTTCATTCCCTGAATAAGTCCGCAATCCACCAAAATTTTTTTACCGTCCGCTTCCAACAGAAAATTCGCCCCGGTCACCGTGCTCGTTCCCCCGCAAAAAGTTATTTTGGCAGTACTTGGCATCAATAGGATTATACCGCAATTTCACTATCATGCATAATTCTTTTAAAGAAATATAAAACTGCTGTCGCGCCACCAGAGAGATCAAAGAAAATATCGGACATGGTATCGAGTGAATTAAAAGGATTTCGGGCGATTGTCTCATTGACTAATATTTCAAACACTTCCCATCCGACTCCGATAAAGAATACTGCCAATAATATTTTTAAAACCGAATCAATAGAATAAGCTTTGGGCGGGAAAAGATAGATAATCGCGAGTCCAGCCCAAATACCGCCCTGAAAATGCATTATCATATCAAGATTCCAAACTAGATAGTACCACGAAAACTCATTCGCGAAAAAATTCACTATTAAAATAAAAAGAATGAGATATATCAGGCGTTTTACGAGCTTTTTGCTATCCATTATAGTGCTGTATCCATTTTTTAAGAAAAAATCCGCCCCAAAAATGAGTTCGCGGAGTTCTTCTTAGGACTATTTCTGATGTATTACCATAGCTTTTAGCTTAGGTGGGTGTCAGACGCATGCAACCGAGGGCTGCACCCGATCGAAACTCCCATAAATTAGTGTTCTAGGTAATAATCGGAAATAACCCTGCTGAAAGTATAGCAAGGGTGGACAGATAAGCAACTAGACAGGGGGGATTTTTTGTTTTTGAATTAGATTGAATTTAATAGTGAAAGTTTTTTCTTTAAATTTTTTATAGAAGTGTATAATTCTGTGTAAATGCCGAAATCTTTTGCGCTTTTTATATTTTCAATATCATCATCAACAAAAAGTACCTCATTTTTGTCTATATTTTTTAGTTCTTTAAATATTTTTGAGAAAAATTCTTTATTTGATTTCTTATGACCCAGATGAGCGGATGCATAAGTTGCGTCGAACATGTTTCTAAAGCCCATTTTATCGAGTATATATTGAAAACGATACTTTTCATTATTAGTTGCAAGAAAACATTTAACTCCTTGGCTTCTTAATCCTTGAATGTAATCAACTAATTCCATATTAATGTTGTGTTCAAGCTGAAACCAATAATCCAAAAGAGCTTCTACACCATTATTCCAACCCCATTCTTTTAAATGGGGAGAAATAGCTTCTTTTAAATCTTTATTGCCAACTAAGCAGTCCTGGAAAGGTCCACTAAAAAATGGAAGAGTTTTTTCTATGGAAATATCATGTTTCTCCGCAAGTGTCACACTGAATTTCCTTTTATGGGGAATTAGAACCCCGTCTGCATCAAAAATAATTACTTTAATCATGAGATTTATTCAAAATACCCTAATTCTTGCAAAAAATCTTCCAAAATTCTCACGGGAACACCGATAACGGTATCGATGGAGCCTTCCAAGCTTTTCACATAATGGAAAAAAGATCTGTCGTTAAAGGCGGCAGCTTTATAGGTACTAGGCTCATCTGCTAATAGATAAATAACGCGGTCGGGTATCTTTCTCCAGATTATGGAAGAGGTGTCGACAGCTTTTAGAGTCTTTTTGAGTCCGACATGATGAACTACAATTGAACAATAAGCTATTGTTTTTCCTTTTGGATATTCTTTAAGCCAAGCAATAACTTCTTCTTTTGAAGTTGGTTTTTCTCTCAATTCTCCATTATAAGACGCCACCCAATCGGAAGTTATTACAATTGTATTTTTATTAAATTTATTTTTCGCAAGAATTGCCTTGAGCTTTGCCAGAGCAAGCCTCAAAACTAATTTCTTAAAATCTTCATGGCGTATTTGTTTTTCATCTATATCAGCTGTCTTTACATCAAAAACAAAACCCGCCTCTTCTAAAAGCTTCTTACGAAAGGGAGAGGCGGAACCAAGAATTAGCTTGATTTTCTTTTTCTTATTCATCCACGCCGAAACGTTTATAGTCGTAAGTTTTTTTGTCTCCGAACCAATGTTTGATCTCATGTTCGGCTTCTGCGGGAGTTTCCGAACAGTGAATGATATTCATCACTGCGCGCTTTTCCTTGTTGGCCAGAGCCGGTGAGTCAATTGAGAAATCCCCGCGAATGGTGCCTACTTCTGCTAAATATGGCATTGTAGGACCTGCAATCTTTCGAACAACGTCAACCGCATGTATTCCCTGCACCACCATCTTTACCAGTGGAGCTGATTTCATATAATCTATTAGCCATTTGCGAATTTCCGGACCGATTTTTTCAGGTTCTATAGTGCCAAAATCAAGCAGCGCGTCATAGCCGTATTTCTCATATGTGGAGAGGGTCTTTTTCCCAAGCCTGGTAATCCATTCTTCATCTTTCGGATAATGAGTATCAATCTGATCATGCGATGGCTGAAACATTTCTAGAGCCACAATTTTTAAATCTCGCTGTTCAAAACGAGCGATAACTTCACCGGTGAGCCCTTTCCTGACACCGTCCGGCTTTAACATCACATATGTTCTTTCCTCTTTTGGATGCTTCATAACAACTATCTTATCAGAAAAAAATAAAATTGCAAAACTATTTTTTTATCATTCTTTCAAAAGTTATGGAAGAATAATCGTCTACATTAAAACCGTATTTTCTGTAAACTGCCCCACTTGAACAGATCAGACCATCAGAGGGATTCAAGCCAAGTTCGCGAGCAGCTTGTCCTGATTTTTTATGAGAACTTGATTCAATTTCAAGATATATAGGAATAAACGGCCAAGAATCTATGTCGAAAACTATATCGCCTTTTACATAACGTATCCTTTTATTTTTTTCTTCTCGCTTCATTATCAGCCCAATACTCGTAAGAAGCTTTAAGGTTTGTTCATAGCTGTCAACAATAACTTCTATTTCTTTCATGCCGATATCCTGTGAGCTTATATCATCCGATTTTTCTTTAATGGTTTTTTTATATGTCAGAGTTGATTCCTTTCCATCAGTTCTGAGTCTTATCTAAGAATCTACTTTCTTCATCCGTAAATCGGGGTAATCAAAAAGAGCACGGCTATAAGCATACTCACCTACTTTATTTGCGCCGATTTCCAAAAGTTTCTTCTCCAACTTTAGCACATCAACCTCAAGAAATTTTATCTCAAATTCTTCCATGCTACTCCAAAGATTTATACCTCCCCATGATTTCGGCTTCTACTTCGGCGCGGTCGCGGCCGTATTTGACGTAAGAAAGTTCTTTTAGGGAATCAACGATACTAGGATTACCTGCCTCTGGCGCGAGAGTTATAAGATTAAAGGGTTTAGTCGGCTGGCCTTTGACCAGTACGCTCATATAGGCATTGAAATTGTCCAGTTTAGTGATATCTTGAGCGGTAAAAATCGGCTTGAATTTAGGCTCGAGAAAGGTGGCGTCTTCGGTGCCCACGCGGAACACCGCCATGGAGCCGACGTTGCCGAAAACGGCATTTTTGATACCTTCTTGCAGCTGGGTGATGTATTGATGCGCGATGTTTAGCGAAAGCCGATACTTTCTCGCTTCGGATAAAATGGAAGCGATGGAATCCGTCGTGACATTTTGGAATTCGTCAATATAGAGATAGAAATCTTCCATCCTTTTGCCGAACATATCCACTCTGGAGAGCGCAGCCATCTGAATTTTGCCGACGAGTACCAGCCCGATCAAGTTTGCATTAATGTCCCCCAGTCGGCCTTTGGAAAGGTTCACTAAGAGAATTTTCTTCTCGTCCATAATTTTCCGGAAATTGAAAACGGAACTCTGCTGAAGCACCACCGGACGCATGATGTCATTGCTGATAAAGTTATCAAATTTGGAAGAAATATAGGGTACGAAATTCGCGAGTGACTGGTCGCCGGTCGTCTGTTCAGCGGAAACCCAGAATTGCTTGATGATCGGATTCTTGCAGCGCGCCAATTTCATATCTCGGAATTCTTTGTCTCCCAGGACTCTGGTAATCTCGAGCAGGGTCGAGCCGGACTCCGGGTCCTCCATGACCAGAAACGCGCTATTTCTGAAATATTGCTCAAACATCGCCCCGCCCCCCACCTTCATGTCAAAAAGTTTATTGAAAATTCCCATCATTTCGTTCACCACGAAAGTTTTCTGCTCCGGATATTTGGGATCATACTCGAGCATGTTCAGTCCCATCGGCCGCGCAGTATAAGCCGGGTCGAAATAAATAACATCGTCAATGCGTTCTTTGGGAATACGTGAAAGAATAGTTTGAATGTCCGTGCCGTGCGGGTCGATATAACAGCATCCATCGCCGTTTTTTATGTCCTGAGTAATCATATTGAGCATAATGTTCGTTTTTCCTGTACCAGTCTGACCAATCACGTAAAAATGTCTCATCCGGTCTTCGCGAGCCATGTGGATCTCCGTGTCGCGTCCCCGGTAACTATTAATGCCAAGCAGAATTCCCTCTTGCGGAATCTCGATCGGCGCGGGAGCGATGCCGGCCTTAGCTTCTTTTAACTGCGGCTGGCTTCCTATGCCGACCGGGAAGTGAAAGACCGAAGCCAGCTCTTTTAAATTTAGTGGGATGATAAAATCTTTCGAAAAAGAACGGTAAGAGAAGTCGTGAAAAAGCTGTTTTAAATCGCTTCCCCTTGCTTCCTCGAGTATGAACGAGTTGCTGGCTGCCTCGGAAAATTGATTAAAGGAAGACTTTACTTCTCCGAGTATTGCCTCCGCGCGCTCTTTTGTCGCTCCGGAGGCAATAATGCGGATATTAGTCGCCATAATAGTGCTTTTTATTTTGTTGCCTATTTTCTCTGCCGCTCCCTCATCCACCGCACGTCTGCCTTTCATGTATTTTTCTTTGCTGTCTTCTTCGCTTTTAGCTTTATGTCCGAACAAAAGGTCCTTGCCAGCTTTCATAAATGCTCTGTTGAATTTGTAAAAATTATCCGCCGCGTGTTTTACGGACATTCCGTCCTTCACGTCGTCCAAAATCATATGAAATTCATTTATGAATTTGTCGCCGGCGGGCGCGACCACGAGCTGAATCGCCGCTCCCTCGCCTACAGTTTTTAGCTTGGAAAAAACATTGAGAATGGTATTCATAGGGTCATGCTCAAGATTGTCATAGGTCTTGATAGGCATCACGCCACGCTCGGAGAGAGTGGCATAAGCTCCGACTGACCCGCCTCCGACATTGAAAACATTATAATCGTCCGCAACCTCTCGGACTTTCGCGTCGTGGTAAAACGCCAAAATCTGTTTTTCAAAAAGCGAGATATGTTTATTTGGAATTCCCGCGTAAATCACTACTTCATCACTACCCTCCGCGAGCGCCACTTCGAGAGTAAAATAAATTTCTTTCTCGTTCTTCCGGTCGGAAGAAATAGACTGCATTCCGGCATAAAATTGTTCCATTGCGCCGATAAATTCTTTAAAACCCTTGGACTTGTCGGCCTCGTCGGTTGGCGGCGGAAGTGTTATTTCAAAAAGGGTCATATTAAGAGATTTATACAGGGGCGTGCCCTCTTTAAGTCCGGAAATCAGCTGTCCGGTCTTTAAATATTGAATAAGAATCCGGTGAAAATCATCTTCGACATGAGGATTACCCATCGCTTCGCACACAGAAAGAGCATTTCGAATTCCCTTGGTGATGACAATGCCGAGAAGCTCCTCCATCACACTATCGTGAGGCTCTGGTTTTAAGGCAAGTATGATGCCCTCCGCTTCTTTTTTGCTTATGATGTTGCTTTTATGCACAACATTTTCGGCTGGAACATCCTTGTAAGCTCCTATTATGTCCCGTGCGGCGTTTTCTTTCGCATTTTCAAAATGTCCTACTTTTATTAGCTCTTCCTCACGTTTCGCGACATGAGCGCGCAAATACAGAAGTTCCTCTTCGGGAGTCTTAAACTTAGGCATTTCCTTAATAAAGGATGGATTCATTGTTATAATAATAACATAAAGACTAGCAAGTTTGAATTTTTTTTAGACTTGTGAGAGCTTTAAAAAGTTTTAGTTAAAATCTCCGCCTTGCCCTCAGTAATAAGGACAGTATGCTCAAAATGCGCACTCACTTTGCCGTCCGCGGTTCGGAAAGTGTAGCCATCGTCATCGATGGTTACATCTTTTATGCCGAGATTTATCATCGGCTCCAGAGCTATTACCATACCGGGAATTAATTTTTCTCCACTACCTTTTTTGCCAAAATTAGGAATGTATGGATCCTCGTGGATTCTCCGACCCACGCCGTGCCCGGAAAGAACTTCCACGATACCGTAAATATTACCTTTTTGTGAATGAATAAAATTTTCTATGCTATGGCTGATGTCGCCGATTGTGTTAGGAGAGCGGGCAACATCGATGCCTATTTGCAGTGCCCGCTTCGTTATATCTATAAGTTTTTGGCTCGAAGCACTTATTTTTCCCACTGGAAGGGTAATCGCCATGTCCGTAAAAAGCCCTTTGTGTTTTAGTCCTAAATCAAGAGAAACAATATCGCCTTCTTTTAAAATTTTCTTTAAACTCGGAATACCGTGCACAACTTCATCATTC
>DATHJV010000053.1:0-11266 GCA_035489645.1 Minisyncoccota bacterium
TTGCGCAAAAAATCGTGGCAAATAGAAGAGTTTATAGTGAGTGATAAGTTTGTGGAAAGTCTGGCTTCCCATGCCGGGGTGCAAATCGCGGGTGTGGGAGACAATTTCAAAAACTTTTTTGCCCACCCCGTTAAAGGGGCCGACATAAAGGAACTTTCTTTCATAACTGTGGAAAGTCGTACATTTGAGACATCCATCATCTCCAAAGTGGGTGGCGTTGTCGAGTCCATAGTTTCACTAGCCGACATTTTCCATATGCTGGAAATTCAGCCACGGGGAAAGGAAAGTCCCGCTGGTGACCTGCTGACCGATGGCAATGCGAATGTTTTCCACGTCCCGCAGGGCGTGAAATGGCGGAACAATCATCATTTCAGTTACGGCCGTCCTGATGGTGAAGAGGTAAACGAGGAAGTGGATGATTCGAAATATCTCTTCAAGATGGGTGATGAGTGGTTTGTACTTCGCAAAGTTTTCGCGTTCTGGCATCGAGACCAAGGTCGAGATCGGAAGGTCGGCTGGTACATGGATGCAGAGCACGCTGAAAAGGTTAGCGGTTCTACCCAAAGGGGTAGAGTGTTTCGTCGGGTGCCAAAGAAGTAAGGCATTTTTTTGCAAATTCCAAGACACTCAGCGAGCTTTAGCTTGATGAGTGTCTTCTTGATTTATTTTTGTTTTTATAATAGTATCCTTGTATGCCAATAACTGAGTCAGCCAAGAAAGCAATCCGAGGTTCTCTGCGCAAGAAGGCCTTTAACGATAGTCGCAAGCGCGCCATGAAAGAGGTGATAAAGAAAATCGAGAAAATTGTTAAGCTGGACAAACAGGCGGACAAAACGGAAGCACGGAAAATGCTCGCCGGAGCTTTTGCCATAATAGACAAAGCGGCGCAGAAAGGCGTTATCAAAAAGAACAATGCCGCCCGCAAAAAATCTAGATTATCAAGGTTAGTTAAATAATCAGTGCGAATTTGTTTTTTAGAAAGCAATCTATCTGGCGAAGCTTCGCCAGCGAACTGCTCGTCGATCAAGAAAATAATAGTCGGGCTACCTCCTTTATTTTCTAATTTTCTGCGCAAGGCTTTCTAAAAAACAAATTCGCACTTCCTTCAAAATGTCACATTTACTAGAATTTTATGGAACAGAGTGTACCCATTGCGAGAAGATGCAGGCGTTGGTATCCAAACTCGAAATTGAGGAGGGAATCAAGGTGGAGCGATTGGAAGTGTGGCATAATAAGGAAAATGAAAAACGTTTGTCAGAATTAGATAAAGATTTCTGCGGCGGCATACCTTTTTTTTACAACACCAAAACCAATAAATGGATCTGTGGCGAAGAAAGTTATGATATATTAAAGAAGTGGGCGAGGGGCGAAGAGTTTTCCCAATCGGAGTTGTAGAGTATAGTATCTAGCCCACTGCGGGACGGGTAAGTTATGCCTATAATTGAAGTAGAAAATTTTCCACCAAAGGCGGATCAGCCTAGGGCTGAAACAAAATGAAACCAATTATTGAAGTAAATAATTTAACCAAGAGATTTGGTAATCTTGCGGCCGTGGACAATATCTCTTTTTCGGTAGAAGAAGGCGAAATTTTTGCTTTCCTGGGACCCAATGGCGCCGGCAAAACGACCACGATAAAGATGTTGACGACCTTGCTTAATCCTACGGAGGGGGAGATGAAGGTAAACGGCTTTAATTTAAGAAGTGAGCGCGATGATGTCCGCCGCTCTTTCGGCATAGTGTTTCAAGACCCGAGTTTGGACAATGATTTGACGGCGTATGAAAATATGGATTTCCACGCTGTGCTTTATGGGGAGGATAAAGCTACCCGAGTAAAGCGCATTGAAAAGCTTTTAAAATTAGTTGATTTATGGGATAGAAAAGATGACCTGGTGAAAACTTTTTCCGGAGGGATGCAAAGAAGACTGGAAATAGCGAGGTCGCTCATTCACACGCCTAAAATAATTTTCCTGGATGAGCCGACCGTGGGACTCGATCCGCAGACGCGCAATCATATCTGGTCTTATGTTGCAGATCTATCTCATAAGGAAGGAGTGACGGTGTTTCTGACTACGCACTATATGGAAGAAGCCGAGAAGATGGCAGACCGAGTCGTAATCATTGACCATGGAAAGATCATCGGCGTAGGGTCGCCCGCCGAACTTAAGACCAAGACCAACACTACTTCGCTCGAGGAAGCATTTTTAAAATTAACTGGCAATGAGATGCGCCCGGATGAAGCGAGCTCTCTCGACACCCTGCGCTCGCACGCGAAAATGTGGGGGAGGAAAAGATAATTCGATGAACGCAATATATATCCTTTGGATAAGACAACTTAAAAAATATATCAGATCAACTCCGAGAATCATCGGCTCGCTCGGGCAGCCGCTCCTTTTTTTATTGGTGTTCGGCTTCGGCTTCGGGACAATTTTTCAAAAAGCGGGCGGGGGAAACTACATCCAATTTTTGGTGCCGGGGATAGTAGCGATGGCGGTTATTTTCACCGCGATCTTCGGAGGCATTGAGCTCATTTGGGACAGGCAGTTTGGATTTCTCAAAGAAACCATGGTGGCGCCCGTATCTCGTTTCAGCATTATGCTCGGCAGGACTTTCGGCGGAGCGACCGTCGCGGTCATCCAAGGTATTGCGGTGCTCATCATTTCATTTCTGGTCGGTTTTAAGATGCAAAATCTTTTTATGATTTTTCCGGCGTTAATATTTATGTTTTTAACTGCGTTCTTCTTCACCGCGCTGGGCACGGCGATAGCTTCCAAACTGACTGATATGCAGGCTTTCCCGATCATTATGAATTTTCTGGTTATGCCCTTATTCTTTCTCTCCGGCTCTATTTTTCCGCTCAATACCGCGCCAAAGGCATTGCAGATACTGGGGAAACTTGATCCGCTTTCTTATGGCATAGACGGCTTGCGCTACGCTTTCATCGGTGTTTCCACTTATAATCCATGGATGGATCTTCTCGTTCTCGTCGGTTTTTCTCTGGTTGTCTTATTCATCGGCAAATACTTGTTTGAAAAAATGGAGGCATAGGCTCAAAATATTATTTTTTAGGGTACGGATTTTTTGAAGTTTAAAAAATCCTGAAGTTCTCGGCTCGTCAGCCTCGAAACCCCCTAAAAAACAATATTTTCAGCCTACCTGAAACTAAAAAGCCCCGCGAGGGGCTTTTTTGTTTGGAGAATATTACGCGCGCTGTACGTTCGTAGCATTCAATCCCTTTGGTGATTCCTCTGTTTCAAAAGAAACAGTATCACCTTCTTTGAGCTCGTCAAAAGTTACGCCTACGAGAGAATTGCTGTGAAAGAATAAATCTTTCGCCAACCCTTCTCCGGTAATGAAGCCGAAACCTTTGTCAGTGAGTCTTTTTATTGTACCGGTCATTGATTTTGATTAAGTTGTTAATTACAAATAGATATTGCATAAGAAATCGACTCTTTTCACACCTACTTTGTTCCTCCAGCATACCACAAAGGAATCCATTTTGTAAAGTGCCGACAAATATCCCGGCGACGATTCTTGTTTCTCACATGTCGGAGTTTGTTAAACAGATCAGCGTTGATGAGATTCTAGATTTGGAGAAATATTTTTTTATTTCGTAGATTGTTTTGTCTGCACTATAAAATCTACGCTTCTCAAGCTGGTTTCAATAAAGTTTATTGCATCAACCCTTATATAGTATTTCCCATCTTTCAATCCTGATAATGTCCACACGAATGAGTTGTCACTTAAATCGGTGAATCTTACAGGAAGGGCAAAATCTTGAATTTTTTGTCCGGTGGCAGAATCATGGAGTGATAATCTGACACTTTTTAATTGAGGAGTCCAGCTTATTGTTACTTCCTGCGGAGTTATGATTTTTGAATCACCGGAACCCGATATAGTTCTTAGTATACTAGAACCTATTGTTGGGAAAGTGAACAGAAAATTTGGTAAAGGAGGTGGTGTTGCGGCAAAGTCAATTTTAACGGCACTTTTATGTGATTCAACGTTGCAACTTATCTGTAGCTCTCTAGGATAATCAGAACCCTGGAAATTAATTGTAAATTGTTTAATACCCGTATTTTCCACAAATCCCTGCGGACCGACATTGCTATTGATGACGCAAGCAGTTGCCCACGGTGCATTCCAAAAGAAGGTGTTGGTAGATCCATCAGCAAATGATGTAAAAGTTTTTGAATTATTTATTTTAATATCGATAGGATATAGAGTAGATTCACCTGTTTTTGAAACTAAACTTGTAGATAAAGCTTGTAATGAACTTGGTGAGGATGAAGGACGAGTGTCGACTAAAATTGTACCCTCTTTTGAACTATTCAAATTATTTGTTTCATTCGATATTGGGATTGAGGCAGGAGTTTCTATTATTGGTACGACTGTCGTAGGTTTAGAAAAGTATGAATTACATGTATTTGAAAAGTATGTTCTACATGCAAAAAATGCTCCTGACATTACTATTAATAATAAAATAATAAGAATCCATATAAGTTTTTTAGTTGATTTTCCTTTAGATGTTGTTAAAGATGATGTCCCAGACAAACCACTATACGCCTGGTTTATATCCTCAATTGTCCAACTATTTGCGAGTAATTTGTTCTTAATATTCTCGGTCGGAACACCTTTTTGTGTTTCTTGTTTGATATAATCGATGATTTGTTGATTTATCATTATAATATTGTAATACAATCAGTTTATTAAAGATAGTGATTTTAGAAAACTAGCCAATTCTTCGCCTTTTATTTCTCGCAGATCGCTCGGCTTTAGGTTGCCCAATTTTATATTTATTATTCTCTCTCGTTTCAAGTCGGCCACTTCTTGGAAAAGTGCGGAGCACATACGACGAATCTGGTGTTTCTTGCCTTCGGTCAGCGTTATCCCGAAAGTAAAGTCATTTATTATTTTTACTTTGCACTTTTTCGTCATATAACCTTCAATATCTACACCCTTTTCCATTTTTTGCTTAAAATTTGAACGGAGCTTATTGGAAGTTTTGACTAAATATTCTTTTTCGTGAGAATATTCTGGATTCAAGAGCAAGTCGGTGATTCGCCCATCATTAGTCAGAATTAAAAGCCCGTGAGAAGCTTTGTCCAAGCGCCCCACTGGAAACAGGCCGTCTCTGGGAGAATTAGTTTCAATTCCGATCGGTTTATTATACGCAAAATATAAATACTTTTTCGGCTCGGCTCCTCTAACTTCTACAATATCTTTCTCCAGCACCTTACTACCGAGTACTGCCAAGTGGCCGTTGATATAAACCTTTTTTTCTTCAACTAACTCATCCGCCCCTCGCCGGGTGGAGATTTTTTTCAGAGCCAGATATTTATTAATCCGCATTGGATATAAGTCGGGCGCTTTATTATTCATGAACCCTACTTTAGCACAGTTCCCGGCATATTCGTCCTGATTTGCACAGACTGCGCGTTTAGACTGCCATCTTGATTAGGCGTGCCGGTCACGGATACTTGCGTTCCCACTGCAAGATCATCGATAGTTCCAACTGCCTGCTTGGAAACTTTTGTGCTCGTATCCAGAAAAATTATTTTCGATCCTCCGCCCATCAGGCTTACTGTGATGCTTTTATCATCCTTAGAAATAATTTCTCCGGTCGTAAAACCTCCCATGCCTTGTCCACTTCTATTTCCTCTAGCACCCCCAAAAGCTGCGCTTCTACTAATCATGCTGGCTCTTACATTATTTCCACCATAAGTCATTCCACCGTAAAACGCACTTGCTAAAACTATAATTCCAATAACTACTAAACTAATTTTTTTATTATTTTCTTTTTTCATGATTGATTTTTATCTAAATACTAATTATTAATTCGCCTCTCCGGCGAATCAGTCGATGAGGCTGATTATTCATACCGAAGCGCGTCAATTGGATTTAACATCGCCGCTCGACGGGCGGGGTAGTAACCGAAAATAATGCCGATACCGGCCGACACGCCGAATGCCAAAAGAACGGAGGAAAGTGAAACCTGAGTTCGCACAATGCCGGTTGATGTTACGATATAGCATATCAGCCACCCCAGAACAATTCCAAAAGCTCCGCCGATAAATGTAAGTGTCACCGCTTCAGAAAGGAATTGCATATTTATGTCTTTGCGTTTTGCTCCGATGGCTTTTCGAAGGCCTATTTCTTTGGTGCGTTCTGTCACGGTGGTTAGCATCATGTTCATAATTCCTATTCCTCCGACTAAGAGCGATATTGAAGCAATGGCTGCCAGGAAAAGAGTAAAGGTATCTATGACCGTGCCCAATGTGCCTAAAATATCTTCCTGCGAAATTATTGAAAAGTCCGGTTCCGTTACCCGATGTTGGTCTAAAAGTCCATTCGTTGCCAGTTCTTTAACTTCTGCCATTTTATTTTTATCCGTCACAGAGATGGCAATCATCGAAAGATAATCATCGCCCGAGAGAATTTTTTGCATGGTGGAGAGAGGAACGAAGATCATATCGTCTGGGCCGGAAAAACCTGCTCCGCCTTTCGCCGATAGCACTCCGACTACATTGAAATTAACTTTATTGACGCGAATGGTTTTGCCAAGCGGATCGGCATCCGCAAATAAATCGCTCGCCACCGTCGATCCCAAGACGGCCTGCCGGCCGATGCTTCTCACATTTGCGTCTGTTATAAAACTTCCATTAGCGACAATAAGATTGTGCACATTGGCATAATCAGCCGTACTGCCTGTTACCGTCGTATTGGTGTTGTTTCCCGAGGCGACTATCTGAAATCTGCGGGAATCTTCAGCGGAAACGGCCGCGACTCCATCTATTGCTTTTAAAATATCTACGTCCGCATTTTTTAATGTTTGAGCGCTGCCGCGTCCGGAAGAAACGATTCCGCGCCCCGGCTGTACAACTCCTGGCAGAATTGTTAAAAGATTTGAACCCAGCCCTTCAATGCTTGCTTGGATAGACGCTTTGGCGCCGTTACCGATTGAAACCATGGCGATAACGGAAGCAATGCCAATGACAATGCCAAGCATAGTAAGTCCTGAGCGCGCTTTGTTGGCGGAGAGCGAACTGTATGTTTCGCTGGATATATCTACAAATTTCATATATTTTTTATTATTCTCCTTTTATGCGTCGTTCTGTCTTCGACGAGCTTTCCGTCCTTGATAAAGAGAATTCTGTTGGCATGCTCGGCTATTTCTTGTTCGTGGGTGATGAGCACGATCGTGCGGCCAAGGTCTGTATTTAATTTTTGAAAAGTTCCCATGACAATCTCTCCCGTTTTTGAATCTAAGTTTCCAGTTGGTTCGTCAGCTAAAATAAGTGAAGGATTGTTGACCAAAGCTCTCGCGATGGCGACGCGCTGTATTTGTCCGCCGGAAATTTGGTTACTCATGTGATGAAAATGGTTTTCATCCAAACCAGCCGAGGAAAGCGCCGCCTTCGCCCGCTCAATTCGGGCTGTGCCATGCACTCCGGCATAGACGAGAGGCAGCATCACATTTCGCAGGACAGTTGTGCGGGGCAGGAGGTTGAAAGACTGGAAAACGAAGCCGATTTTGTCTCTTCTGATATCCGCGAGCTCATCGTCTAATAGTCTGGAGACATCTTTGCCGTCAAGAAAATATGTTCCAGAGGTCGGACTATCGAGAGCTCCCAGAATATGCATCAGAGTTGATTTGCCCGACCCGGAAGGACCCATAATCGCCACAAATTCTCCGTCGGCAATACTAAAAGAAACATTGTTCAATGCTTGGAATTCCACATCTCCTGTCTTATAAGTTTTGGTAATATTTTTGACCTCTATCATGGCTTTAGCGGGCTGGAATTCTTACGCCATTTCCGCCACCTCGATTGCCCCCTGGAGTGCCAAAGATGGAGGGCGCTGATGGTGTCGTTCCATTTGATGGCAGTATTGTTCTCACCACAATTTCATCGCCTTCATTGATTCCCGATATTATTTCACTTTGTGAATCATTCGAGAGACCAACCTCTACCGGTATTTTATTCGGAGCAATTTTCATGATAGAGCCGATCAATCCATCAGTTGGCGGAGCGAGCGGTCCGTCAAACATTTCAACATAGCTTGCTCCGGCTTGCGATTTTATGGCGCCGTTTGGAACAGCCAGCACGTTTTGTTTCATGTCCGTAATAATCGCGGCGGTAACACTCATGCCCGGTTTGACCCTATTATCTTGAGTATCCAGAGTTATTTTTACATTATAGGTTACTACGCCCTGCGCGACTGTTCCGATGGAATCAATTTCTTCCACCACGCCGGTGATAGTGAGTTCCGGTACGGCGTCAAAAGTCAAAGTAGTTTTTTCCCCGATTTTTATTTTTGCCACATCCACTTCATTCATTGAAATTTCCGCAAGTTGTTTATCCGTTATTACAGTGGCAATCAGGGTGCTTCCGCTGACTGCATCTGACTTTTTAACAGTCAGGTTAGCTATCGTTCCACTATAGGGCGCGCGTATAAAATAATCCGCTAATTTATCTTTGGCGTCTTGCAGGGCATTTTCCTTTAGAGTCAACGATAGCTCTGCGTTTTGCAAGTCCAAGTCAGTATTTTGGGAAGCATCTCTATTGTTACTGATGTTAGTATCCGCGTCGGCCAGGTTTGTAAGGTGCGAGGCCACGGTGTTAGCGTAGGTGGTTAAAGTATTTAGAACGGTAGCAAATTGAGAATTATTTTCCGAATTGTCATTCATGTAATTAACGAAGTCTAAAGTGTTTTTTATCGCGTCGGAAAGAATTTTAGCTGTTTCGCCAGTTTCAATGATTATGTTTTCTATATCACTTTTAGGGGAATTGCTGTCTAAAAGATTGTAGTTATCTCTGTTCTTTATAAAAGCCTTATTGGCTATATAATAACTGGCTTCCGCTTTTCCCCTGAAGTCTTGCGCGGTTCGGCTGATACTGGTTGCGGCGTTATCTGATAAATTACTCTCCGCCAATGTGTCCTCGAGACCCGCTACGATGGAGGGCAAGTCGAGAAATGCGCTAGAGGTATCGCTAAAACCATCGGCGTAAACTTTCTCCAAATTGGTATTCTGGTTCTCCTGCGAATTCGTAATTTTAAGCTTCTCTAAAGATATTTTTTGCGATTCCAGACTGGTCTCCGCGTCGCGGACAGTTTTCTGCGCATCCGTTGGATCGATTTCCGCGATTAGCGCGCCCTCTAAAACTCTGTCGCCATTTTTGGCGCTGACATAAATAATATCTCCGGAAACTTTCGGTTTTAAATCTATCTGGCTATCTGCGGAAACCTGGCCGGTGCCGGAAACAGAGGCAATGATGGTACTTTTTTCCACTTTGGCTGTTATATAACGGGTATCTCCCGCAGTGCTAGTGGCCTTTTTATATCCGAAGTATCCAATTGCTAAAATTACTATAAAAATAAATGAGCTGATTATTTTGTGAGCGATAATGTAAGATTTTATTTTATGCATGAAGTTTTTATTTATTATTGCAAAAATTCTGGCGACGGTATTGCGCGAATAAGTTTTGCCTCTATTTGCCCCTGTTCATTGGGTGTTCCAATTATAACAACAAAGTCATTTATCTTTAACTCATCGATTGTCACATTTTCACTTCCTTCCCGAATTCTTGTATCAGTTTTTATGATGATTATTTTTTCCGTGTTATCCTTATCCTGCATTATCAGTTCCGGCGGCTCTATTTTTATAATTTTTCCCGTCGCCCCATGTCCCGTTGGAAAGTAATTCATCATTCCAATTTGACTCATTAGGGTGCCGCTTGGTCCGTGCTGACGATCTCCCAGCCCGAAGTTTTCATAATAATGTTCTCCCCATGCGCGCCCAAAAGATGCCTTATGATATCCGACCGTCACGCCCGCGACAAAGATGAAGAGAGCGATGATGAAGATTCCAATCAGGCATAATATTCTGAAGGAAACTTTTGATTCAAAAACATTTTTTATATCTTCGTATATTTTTTTCATAATTTAATCAAATTGATAATATCTTGGTGGAAGTGTAAAGAAACTGGCTCTTGTCTATTTGCTTCATCAAATATCGCAATGAAAGAAGGCACGTGAAAACGAGAGAGAGCGTCAGAATTAGGCCTGATGCGGGCAGAGATTCAGTAACGGAATAAATAAATTCTTTCCAATTTAAGAGTATCGATCTGCTATCGGAGAAGATCAAAGAGAAATATTCATAAAAACCAGATTGTGCCAAATCCTCCGACAGCCTTATAAAGGCTGGTACGAATCCTAAGAGAGAAGCAATACCGGCTAAAGTAAAAATCCATAATTTAATTTGATTCATGCGCTTATCGCGCTGGGTGATTGCAAACCAAATATTATCGGCCAGGTGGCGGCCGGGAGAGTATTTAGCTCGCTGAAATATTTTTATTAATTTGTTTTGCATCTGTCAATATTATACGTCATAGAACTCTAATTTGGTGCAATTATTTAATCATTTTTCGCAGTTCCGCGATAGCTCTTCGGTGCTGGCTTTTGACTGTATTTAGAGATTTACCCAAAATCTCCCCGATTTCTGCAAAAGTCATTTCTTCCTGGTAGTGGAGTACTAATACATCTCGGTAATTATGATTCAATTTCTCCAGCATATTGTTTAAAAATTGGCTGTCTTCCACCCTCTTTAGATTGATGTCCTGCAATAAATTTTCATCCGCAATATTTTCCGAGAATTCCGTTGTGCCCTCGTCATCGTAACTCTCCAGATCAGAAAACAATAAGTTCTTTTTTTTTCTTAAAAAATCCGTCGCGGTATTTCGTCCGATAGTAAATATCCAGGTCTTAAAACTTGCCTTGAGTGGATTAAAACGATGAATATTTTTCCACGTTTTAATAAAAATTTCCTGAACTATATCAGGGGCTTCGTTTTTGCCTACTAGGCGCGAGGTAAAATTATAAAGTGATGAAGCATAACGATCGATTAATTTTTTAAACGCGTTCCCGTCTCCCTTGATGTATTGGAGAATAATTTCTTCATCGGTTTCGTTTAATGACATAACCTAAATATATCATAATCAGGCTGTACGATTTTTAGATCTTTATTTACGTGCCGATAGAATATTATTGTTATTTTTAGGGCAGGTATATAGTATTATCGCTCTCTTTTCCTCGACGCTCTCCAAAAAGATATTTTATCAAGAGGATTAGTATAAGTACAAGAACAAATAAAAGTAACCATTCGAAAAAGCTCATAGGAAGAAAACCAGCTCCAAGCACATTTGCTCCAAGGGATGCATTTTTGTCAGTATTAACCGGTTCGCTCCAGACTTGGGTGGACGCTGTGGTG
>DATHJV010000054.1:0-4140 GCA_035489645.1 Minisyncoccota bacterium
AAATCAGTAAAACTATTACTCATTAATATCACATCGGCGAGCTGTCTCGTTACAGGCACGCCATCGAACATTGCGATACCTAAATCGGCCTTTTTCATCGCGAGGGCATCATTCACTCCGTCTCCGACCATCGCGGTAAAACCGTCTTTTTTAAACTCCTCGATAAGCATCACCTTTTGCTCCGGCAGAATCCGCGCGAAGACTGTGTATTTATGGGCGTTGATTTTAAAATCCTTATCATCCCATTCCCTTATCCTCTCTCCGCTTACAACATCATTCGCGCCTTCTATGCCTACGGAGAGCGCGACCGCCCGCACCGTGTTCGGATTATCGCCGGAAATTACCCGTATCCGAACACCCCGGTTTTTGAAAAATTCTATCGTTTCTCTTATGCCCGTCCGCAAGGTATTTCGGAAAATAAATACCGCTACAACTGAAAAAGATTTTCCTGCTCCCAGAGCGACATCATCGAGATCTTTTGAAAGCCCGATTCCGCTCGCGCGAGCGATGCATAACACTCGTTTCCCGAGAAGAGTATTTTTGAGAGTTATTTCCTCCAGCAATTTTTTTTTCTTCCGGATTTGAAATTTTGGAAATAAAAATATCGGGCGCGCCGACAAAAATCGTGTGCGCTTCATCGCCCTCCTGCACTTCCACCGCTCCGTACCCCCGCCAGGAGGAAAAAGACAGGGCGCCCGTGATTTCTACTTTTTTTCCGCCCGATTTAATATTTTCTTCCAGATATTTTTTTATTGCCAAAAATGTCTGCGAAGAATCGCCCGACCCAAGAATATATGAATGAGTAAAGGCATAAGCATCCGCCTCGCTTATATTCTCCACAATGCGCATCTCTTCAACTACCAAGATATTATCCGTCAACGTGCCGGTCTTATCGATGCAGAGATTTTTTATCCGCCCCAGCTTTTCCGTCGCGTTAATTTCCTGGAAAAGAACGCCGCGCTTCCCATAAGAAGCCGCTCCGATAGCAAATAAAAGAGTTATTACCACCACTAATCCTTGCGGCACGATAGTGCTCGCTAGCGCCCCTGAATTTGTCACAATCTCTAAACGAGATGCATGCGAAAAAATTCCCCGCGCAACCACAAATAAAAGCACCGCAACAAGGATATAACCGGAGTATTTTATGACCGTATTGATCGCTCTCTGTATGGAGCTCGGCGAGGCGGCGTATTTTTTCACCTCTCCGGCTATCATAGAAAGCCGGCTATCCTTAAAAAGACCTTCCGCTTCTATTACTCCGCTCCCGGAGGTTACAATTGCTCCGGCGATAATTTTCTCCCCTTCTCTTTTTGAAAGCGAATCGGATTCGCCAGTCACTAGTGCTTCAGATATTTCGAGATTATCCGTGGAAACCAATATTCCCTCCGAAGGCGTTTGATCGCCTAATTTTAATTTTATTAAGTCGCCTTTTATTATCTCCTCTGCCAAGATGGATGTTTCTGTTTTATCCCTGTTGATACGGAGGACTCGCAGGGCGGTCAACATCTGTAATTTCTCCAGAAGCACGCGCGCGCGTATGTCCTCAACGATGACAATAGTCGTGTTCAAGAAGAATACGATGCCTAAAAAAAGCGCGGCTTGCGGGCTATTAAAAATGAAAAGTAGTACTACAACCGAAAAAATAACGACATTCACGAGGAGAAAAACATTGCGGAAGATAATCGGCCCGAGCGAGGGCAACACTCTTCTTAAAATTTCAAATCTGCGCATGGTAGTATTATACTATACGTTTATGTCAAAAATGGCAGGCAGGAAACTCAATATTGCCATGGTCTGCGACCCGATCGGCAACGATAAATCCGGCGTGGTTATTTCGACGTTACGATTTTCAAAATTATTAAAAGAGCGCGGGCACCATGTCATCTTTATCGGCGCACGTTCTAAAGAGTATAAAAACCATAGCCAGCACGACGGCATAAAAGCCTACCGCTTTCGCAGCGTCCCCCTGCCAAAGTCCGGAGGCTTACCGAAATCCGGGGGATGGAATCTTGCTTTTCCGACATCCAAAGAATTAAAAAGAGTTTTTCAGGAAGAAAAAATCGACGTGGTGCACATCCTCTTGCCGATGTCTGGCGCGATTATCGCGATCAAGGCAGCGAAGTCATTAAATATTAAAATAGTGGCGCATTCTCACTCTCAGCCCGAAAATTTGTTTATGGATATGCCCAAAATAATCCGCCCGATGCTGGATAATCTTTGGAATAAATATCTAATGTGGATTTATGGGAAGGCTGAATCCTTAATTTACCCGACAGAGATGGCCCGCGGTTTGCTTGAAAAATTAAACTATAAAAGCCAGCCTTCGGCGGTGATCAGCAACGGGATAAATTTAAAACAATTCCAAAGGATAGAGATTGGCGACTTTAACAAGCGATTCAATGTACCCGCTGATAAAATAAAATTGCTTTTCGTCGGACGTTTGTTCCCGGAAAAATCTATCGATACCCTGATTAAAGCAATTCCGTACATTATTAAAGAACATCCTAACACTCATGTGCTCATAGTCGGCGGCGGATACCTAAGAAAAAAATTGGAAAAGTTGGCGCAAAATCTCGGCATTAGTAAACATGTTACTTTTTTTGGATTAGTCAGTGAAGAAGATAAAATTTTGGCTTATAATGCGAGCGATATATTTGTTTTGCCCTCGCTCGCCGAACTGGAAGGAATGGCGGTGCTCGAAGCGATGGCCTGCGGCAAGCCAATAGTCATTTCAGATACGGTGATGAGCGCTTCCCGAAGTTTTGTCGACGGCAATGGATTTTTGTTTAAGACAGAGGACTACACGGATTTGGCCCGGCAAGTTTTAAAACTTATCGACGATCCAGAGCTCCGAAAAAAAATGGGCGAGACAAGCTTAAAGAAAAGTAAAAATTACGACATAGAGCGGAGTGTTGATTTATTAGAAGGAGTTTATAGTAGCTTGATATGAAAATGGACCATATTATGGTACCCAATAAGGTAAAAGAAGTATAAGAAGCGATTGAATTTTTTTATCGAAAAAATTTAAAAGTGATACAATCATCATATGAAGGCTTATAAAACTTGTTTTACCGATAAAAATTTTCTGATATCTTTTTGGGGCGGTCTTTTGCTGTTCGCAACAAGCCTGGTGGCACAATTTTTTATAAGCGGTTATGTCAATAGCCTGCCCAGTGTGCCGGTAGCTGATTTGATACTCAGTAATATTAGAGTTTATGATGTAGGCGGAATTTTCGTATATGGAACGGTAATATTGGTTTTGCTGATTGTTTTTGTGGTAATAAGACGGCCGAACTATCTGCCGTTCGTCATGAAAAGCGTTGCACTTTTTACCCTGATAAGGTCTCTCTTCGTAATCCTTACGCACATCAGCATTTTCCCGACTCACGTGGTAATAAGCTCGGATTTTTTTAATAATGCGGTCTTTAGCGGCATTTTTAGCGGCAATGATCTTTTCTTTTCCGGACATACAGGCTTGCCGTTTCTCTTAGCACTGATGTTCTCCAAAAATAAAACTCTCAAAACTGTTTTCCTTGGCTTTTCTGCTCTGTTCGCGATCGTCGTGCTTCTCGGGCATATCCACTATTCGATAGATGTTTTGTCGGCTTATTTTATCACCTACACTATCTTTCAAATTTGCAAATTTTTATTCAAGAATGAATGGCAGCTTTTTGAGAAAAAATAGAAAAGTAAAAAATATAAGTTTTGGAGGGGTTTCAAGCGCGACATCTGCTTTAGAGCAGACCCCGAATTTCATGTTTTTTTGAGCTTAAAAAAATCCGTATCGGAAAAATTTATATTTTTACTTTTCTAATTCCACATATCCCATATCATGCCGGCGATATTTTTTGGTTTCCCCTCTAGCGCATAATAATGCAAATCTATAAAGGGTAGCGTATTACATTCGATAATCCCGAAGCGCTGCGTTTCAGCCGGCTTTGTTGGGTTGGGAATGATAGCGTCGAAGCCGACCACCGATAATCCCACTATTTCTGCCGCCTTTTCAAAAATGGGAATAAAGCTCGGATGCAGGTCTCTCCACATCTCTATAGTTTTACCTCCGAACAATCTACCGGCGCGATACGTTAAAGGAAGGTAAACTCCTTGGGGTAAAATATCAGTCATCACAAACCCCGCCCG